>JAZOSY010000060.1:0-7487 GCA_045657385.1 Faecousia sp.
TCGGCGTGGGCGGTTTTTGTATGTTCAGAAGAACAGTTTCCTTTCAATAATCTCTCGCGCTGCGCTGTTTATAGCAAGGTAAATCAGCAATCCGCCAAAGAGAATCAGCACCACCAGCGGATAGATTGACCAGCCGATGAATTGCAGACCAAATGTCAATTCCATCAAAAACTCCATAAGCAGCATAAGTGCCCCCAGCGCCATAAATGCGCCGCCGAGAATATAGAGCCTTCCCCTGCGTAAATAGTGCAGAAGGGTAACCACCGTACAGGTTATCAGGCACATTCCGCCAATTACGGGAAGGGCAAAACCCAGAAACCAATTACCGTTTGTGGCCAAATTGATATACAGCAAATAGAGTCCTGCGGCTGCAAAACTGCAGGGCACAAAAATCACAGGGTTTGGTTTTTGAAACCACATCGGCAACGCAAACGCAACATACGCAGCCAAAAGCGCCCCGGCAACATAGCCGAACCATTCGAGCCTGCCATCCAATGTCAGGTCTGCAAAAAAGCACACAAGCAGCGGAATGAAAAACAGAATAATCACCGCGCCGTTTAACGCTTTGGAACCCGAATTGCTTTTGGGTATCTTATTTTGGGGATACAGAGGACGCCCGGCCGTTTGCGCAAACTCCGGATGGCAAACGACGGTATTGCAAAGGGGACATTTCTTTTCGGTATCGGCAAGTTTCACGCCGCATTTGATACAGTACATACCGCTTACCTCCCATTTAAGTTGCTTTCCACCACAGCGGAAACGCCCAATTCCTGCAGAACCGCAAAAAAGTGCCGTTCCAACTCTGCGTCTTTGATATTGCGGATAAAATTCACGTAAACCGTATCGCCGAATGACAACATACCGCAATTATAGGGCGCGGCCGCCTGCACGCCCAGAACGAAGTCAAAGCGTTTGATGTATTTTGCCATCGCTTCCGGCACGTTCACCTGCCCCAGGTTAGAGAGGGTCAGGCAGGATTTCTTTTCACCTACACTGTCAAAAATGGCTTTCATAACCGCATTCTTAATCGGCAGCGGAATCAGCCGCACCAGGGGATTTTTCTCATCATTCACATTGGTGGCAATCACGCAGCCCATATGTTTTGCCGTGATTTCCGCGCCCATTTTGTGGCGAATCACATTGCAAATTTCATCAAAGGTGAATTCGCCCAGCCGGGGGTCTATTTCCGGAATGGTGTACATCGCAAAATTTCTGAGGGTATTGCTGGGAAAAAGTTGCCGCAAATTCACCGGTATCAGCAGTTTTATTCGCTTCTGCCGCTTGCGGTTGGGTTGCTTTTCGTTTTGCAAGTTCAGCAGCGCCTTCATCATAACCGCGCTCATAAACACCGTCAATGAGGCACCATATTTGTGGGCCATATCCAGCGCCTCTTTAACGGGTATTTTGAAACAAGTGAGGTTCAAAAAGCCGTCTTTTGGGGGCTGACCGTACATATGCCACGCATCTGTATCCTTACGACTTGCCGGCACTGCCCCGGCATTTTTTGGAAAGCAATCCTCTAATTCTTCTTCTGTGGGTAAGTCCCTGCGGTCTAAAATGCCGTTTTCGCAGGGAATGGCAACGTTGTATTTCTGTTCCAGGTACTCCGCCACAAGGCTTTTCAGGAAAACCAACGCGCCTGTGCCGTCTGTCAGAGAATGAAAAAACTCCACGGCAATCCGGTCGTGATATGCAATCACCCGGAAAGCGCACTGCCGCATTTCCTCTTTGCTCATATAAGCAAGGGGATAACTGTATTCCTCTCTGATTTCCGGCGCAAACTCCACTTGCTGCAAATAGTACCAAAATACACCTTTGCGCAAACGGGCGGCGATTGACGGAAACCGCTTAACAGTAATATCCAGAGCCGACTTCAGCACAGCCGTATCCACATCCTCAAACAGGGTTGCAGATTGCCGGAACACATTGCTCCAATTTTTCCGTCTTGCCGCAGGGTAGATTTTCGCCGCGTTGTCCAACCGAACCCAGCGGAGGGGTTTTACTGTTTTCTTTTGCATGGGCTTAATTTTTGAAAAATGCCACAACCACTGCGCCAGGACCTGCGTGTGTACCGATCACGCTGCCGACCGTAGTGTATCGCACTTCATTCAGGTTACCTTCCCAGATGTGTCTGCTGTCTTCTATATATTTGCGCAGCAAAGCATCCGAAATGCCACTGTAACCCAACAGAACCGGCTTGCCGAAATCGATACCGCCGGCTTTGTCGATTTCCTGAACCAGCAGGTTATTTCCCATCTTGGAGCCGCGGGCTTTGCCCAACATACCGATTTCTCCGTTGATAACGGACAGAACGGGCTTGATATTTAATACACCGCCGGCAAAGGCTACGGCTTTGGAAACACGGCCGCCCCGTTTCAGATATTCCAGCGTATCGACCAAGGCAACGATCACGATTTTTTTCTTTTCCTCTTCCAGAGTCTTTGCGATCTCCTCTGCGGATTTGCCTTCATCCAGCAGCCGGAATGCAAGTTCCACCAAAATGCCGCTGCCCATAGCCGCACTTCCGCTATCTACAACATAGATATGCTCATAATCATCAGCAGCGATCATTGCGCTTTGGTATGTGCCGGAAAATTGGGAAGCCAGCGTGATTACCACCACCGCTTCACCGGCTTGCTTTGCTTTTTCGTACTCTTTTGCAAATGCATCGGGAGTTGCCTGACTTGTTGTAGGCAACACATCGCTTTCTACAAGTTTTTCATAGAAGGTCTTATGGTCAATGGTGACACCGTCAATATATTCCTCATCGCCAAAATGAACCGTCAGAGGTACGATGTGCACGCGGTCTTTGATTTCGGGTATCAAATCGGCTGTGGAATCCACAATGATTCTTGTCTTCATATAGCTTTCTCCTTTTCGCCATTTTTCGAAACGGCATCTAATCTTTCGCTGATGATGGACAGGCTGCGGTAAAATGCCACTCGCTCTTCTTCCGTCAGGCTGTCGCTGATCGCGTCCAAAACGCCGCTGATCTTATCTGCAATTTTGCCGCCCACCAGATTGCCTTTTTCCGTCAGAAAAAGCGGACTTTTGTACCTTTTGGTGTTCTTGGATTCACAGATCAAATATCCGTTTGTTTCCAGGTAATCAAGCGCGCGGGAAATCGTAGCCTTGTCTTCCTCACAACGCTCACAAAGATCGGTCGCCGTTGCGCCTTTGTTTATAAAAAGATAATACAAACAGGAAACGTGGGCGCTTCTTAAACTGTATTCCGCCATTTCCTGATTCTTGATCTTTCGAATGTTTCGACTGATTCGATTGATCAAAACTGTGAATGTTTCAAATCTTTCCTGCATACAACTGCCTCCTTGCCGCTTGTTGAGATTTCAACAAGCGGAGTATAACATAAACTTGTTGAAATGTCAACAAATTTATGTTGGTGGTGATATAAGAGGATGACAACATTGTAACTTGACCTCCAGTATTTTACAACATATAATGAAAGTGCAATAAATATAGGAGGTACTTATATGAGAAAAGCTTTGATATTCCTAGTATTATTATGTTTTATCTTTACGCTCACCGCCTGTAAACAACCGCCCGTACCCTCAGATACCCAGTCGGACGAAACATCTAACAGCGTCGATACTAACGACACGTCGTCAAACAACGACGAGAACAAGGACACCGATGTGGAAGGAACAAAAACCACAGCAGAAATATACGCAGGCTTTTTGAATGCGTATGCAAACGACATATCGTTGCTTTATTTTACGAGGGATATAGACAACAACGGAACAAAGGAATTGATAATTCAGCAAAACACAGAAATAGAGGTATATACCTACGAGGATTCTATCAAGAAGGTGGGTGCCCACGATTTTAAAACCGGAACAACCATACTCCATTACACAAATGACAAAAAGTACCCGGGAATTGTGTATGTAACCGTTGACGGTTACACAAACCATTTTGGATACATAACCACTACAGATGGTATGCTCACCGTTCAGCAGACGTTTGACGAAGATAGCGGAACGAACTCCGGCGAAAAAGAAGATGTTTATTATACGCCAGACAAAGGCCTGATTGCCCTTTCCAAAAAAGTCTACGAGGATTTTTACAGGATTGGATATTCCGTGTGGGAAGCCAAGATCACAGAAGATCTCTATGCCATTCGGGAAATAACGGATGATCGGGTAACCATAGAAGGAAGTAAGAAAATATTTAATGCTCCCATTATAGGCGTCTCTTTCAGCATACCCGTTGACTGGAAATGTATGGAACAGCAAGGAGAAGACGGAAGCACTTACTTCTTCCGCGAACCGAATTTAGGTGAAAATTGCGAAATAACCATGCGTATTACAGGCGCTGAATATCTTTATGAACGTACAAAAGATGAATACTTAAAATACGTTTCCAACCTAGAAAATCTGCAATTAGATTATTATGAAAAGGAAACGCTAAAGGGTTATCGATGCACAAAGGCTGTTTACTCTTATACAGAAGAGAACGCTGTGCTTACCTGCATCCATTATGACAATGTAGTGGTAGAATCTAGAATGTACGATTTCTATATCACATATCCTGCATCGGAAAGCAATACATATAATGCGGTATTTGAATCTATTATAAATTCTGTTAACTTTATCCTTAAATAACTAATTAAGCAAGCCTTTTGCGTTAAAAACAGCAGAAGGCTTGCTTTTTGATTTGCTATGCATCAGACAAAAAATACAAATTGCATCGTAATTAACCAATAATATCAACAATCCGTTTTGTTGCATATGCGTCGGCTCCTGCACTTAACAAAATCTCTGCATCCATATTTTGTTTATTAATCTCACAAACTTTTTTTGTGAAATTAAAGGACGGAACATCAATGCAACTACTTTGCCACATACAAACAATTCTGCAGATTGTATCGCCTTCTAAATTTGCAACAATTAACTCTTCTTGTTTTATCAGCTCATCTATAGAATCAGCAACAATAGGATATGTCATTATTCCCTGTTTGGCTGTATCCATAATCAAACATTGATGAAACTTGTAATTCTTTTGATTATAGGTTTCAAAGTGTGCTTTAGCAGAAGCCATCATTGCGCCCCACTCTAATTCAACAGTCATTTTGTTGTAAACCTTACTCATATTTTCCCCCTCTAAAAATCATCGGCTTTAGGGATGGTTGGAGTGTTGCTATTAACTACTTATATCCTACCGCGTTACATTACGCGTGTCAAGGACGGGTTTTGACAACAATCATTGGAACAATTGGAGAGGATGAGGGGTTCGAATCCCTCCCGAATCCGATGCAAAAGGAAAATTGCCTTGCGTCCACACCCATCCGGGTGCATTCGCAAGGCAATGGATTCTCCCACGGGCTAAAAATTGCTCGCCAGCTCTCAATTTTTACACCAGTCTGCGGACTGGTGTCGCCCTTTCGAATCCCCATCCGATGATAAAAAAATGCAGATACCCGAATGGGTATCTGCATTTTTTGGCAGAGGATGAGGGATTCGAACCCCCGCAAACGGAGTCAGAGTCCGGTGTGCTACCGTTACACTAATCCTCTATCGCACGGACGAGATTTATTATACGCAAGAAACGGAAAAAGTCAAGCATTATTTTCCATTTTCCGCACATTTTTCTCACCCGCCCTTTGGTATCTTTCCCACTTTTCGGCAGGTTATTCGTCTGCGGTTTCCCAGGGGAAAGGTTTGCCTTTTAAGACGTGCTTTTTGATGTAGGAGAATGTTCTTTTCTCCCCTTTTTCCTTAAGCATTTCAAGCAGAAAGTCCAGTTCCTGCTGGGTTTGAGGGTGCATACGGTGTCGTTCCATACTTTTGCGGAAGTAGGTAAGCGCTGCGCCGTCGGTATAGTCCTTGCCCTGATAGGTCATACAGGCGGCCCGACGGTCCATCACCATCTCCACCAAGTATTTTCTGGGCATCGGCAGAGATTCGTACTGCCGGGTACGGCTACTGATATCCGTCCAGTATTCATAGTGGTGGCGATTGCGGCCCTTATGGTGCATCCAAGCCTCGCTATAGCCCTTATCCTCCCGCTCGGCATTATTGGGGCTACGGACGCCCTGATAGTACTTGGCGCCAATCAGGAACTCCGTGGGTGAGTATTTGGACAGGTCGTGGGTCAGACCTTGCCAAAAAAGGCCCACTTTGAAGCAGCCCTCCATCACCAAGAGGCGGTGCTTTGTAATGGTTTTAAAATGTTGCCACGCTTTCATACGCTTTCTCACTTTCGGAAAACAAGGGTGCTGTACGCACCCTTGTGATACTTATTTTGCTAAGAAGCCAACCTTCTTATAGACCTTACGCAGGGTCTTTTCGGCTACGTAACTTGCCTTTTCCGCACCGGCACGGTAGACGGATTCCAAGTAAGCCTTATCCTGCAGCAGACGCAGGGTCTCCTCGCGGATGGGGCGCAGGGTCTCCACCACGGCCTCACCGACGGCAGGCTTGAACGCGCCGTAGCCCTTGCCGGCGAACTCGTTTTCGATCTGCTCATAGGTCTTTCCGGTGACTGCAGAGTAGATGGTCATCAGGTTGGCAACGCCGGGCTTATTCTCCTTATCGTAACGGACGCAATTTTCCGTGTCGGAGTCGGTAATGGCACGCTTGAACTGGCGCATAATGGTCTCCGGGGTATCCATCACCAGCACCCGTCCGGTGTCCTCGTTTTCGGACTTGGACATCTTGGCGGTGGGGTTGGTCAGGCTCATAATCCGAGCGCCCACCTTGGGAACAAAGGGTTCGGGGATCTTGAACACATCGCCGTAGATGCCGTTAAAGCGACGGGCGATCACATGGGTCAGTTCCACATGCTGCTTCTGATCTTCACCAACAGGCACAAGGTCCGGCTGGTAGAGCAGGATGTCACCTGCCATCAGGGAGGGGTATGTGAACAGGCCGGCATTGATATTGTCGGCATTTTTCGCAGACTTATCCTTGAACTGGGTCATACGGGACAGCTCACCGAACATAGAGTAGCAGTCCAGCACCCAACCCAATTCCGCGTGCTGATGGACATGGCTCTGGACGAACAGGGTGTTCTTCTCAGGGTCTAAGCCGCAGGCAATATACTGAGCCAGTTGCTCCAGCGTTCTGCGGCGCAGGTCGGCAGGATTCTGCCGGACAGTAATGGCGTGAAGGTCCGCCATAAAGTAAAAGCAATCATACTGATCGGCCCGCTCCGCCCAGTTCTTGACAGCGCCCAGATAAGAGCCTAAGGTCAGGTCGCCGGAGGGTTTGATGCCGGATAACATTCTTTTCTTTGCTACTTCTTCCATTTTTCTCGCCTCATTTTCTAGTGGTTTCCTTGATTTTATCACACAGGCAACAAAAACGCAACGAGAAATTGACTTTGTATCCATATCTATGCTACAATAACGAAAGAATTTCTAAATGAGGTAACGACTATGGACTACACAAAACTTGCTGAACTGCTGTTCCCCAATGTGCCGGACACACCCGAAGCGCTGGAGGAGCGTTTCCCCCTGCGTAACTGCC
>JAZOSY010000061.1:0-11932 GCA_045657385.1 Faecousia sp.
TAAGGCAAAACAGACAGCCACTTCAAGTGGCTGCCTGTAATAGTGATGCGATAGTCGCCTTCAAGACCCCTTTAGGGGTCAGCAAGTGTTGACCCTTATAGGGGCTGAGCAAACCACTAGTTTACTAGTGGTTATGATTTATTCTTCCTTCTGGAACTCAAGCAGATCCCCAGGCTGACACTCCAAAAGAGCGCAGATTGTGTCCAAAGTCTTCCAAGACACAAGTTCTCCTCGCCGAAGCTGCTGAAGATATGACTGACCGATCAGCTTCTCTTCACGAATACGAGTAGAAGAATAGCCCTTCTTCTTCAGTTCTGCCAAAATGTCTACTTTGTAGCGGATTGCCATAAAATGCGCCTCCTTTTCCATTGTCCTTATTTTATCATAACAATGCACTAAAATCAAGTGCTAAATTTACATATATTCTAGCACTAATATTTGGTGCATTTGTCAATAGACTGCACCAGTATTTAGTGCATAATAAAGAAACAATGAAGGACAGCCAATTTCAACACCGCCTGTTGTAAGTCCTCGAAAGAACACAAAGGAGCGGAGGCAGCCGGAGAGACGGCACAACACTTAATTACAAAGGAGATCAACAATATGTCTATTATCGAAATCACCTCTAAGATCGAAACCCTGAAGGAACTGGAAGCCCTGATCGAGGAAGCAAAGGCTGAAGCCGAAACCCTTCGGGATGAAATCAAGACCGAGATGCTGAACCGCAACACCGAAGAGATGGAGGCAGGACAGTACATCGTGCGTTGGACTTCTGTTCTGAGCCAGAGATTCGACAGCACCGCATTCAAGAAGGTGATGCCTGATGTCTACAAGGACTTCATCAAGCAGACCGCCAGCCGCCGCTTCTCCATCGCCTAATAAAAAAGCCCTTGTCAGAGCGGCAACTCTGACAGGGGCAACCCAAGAAAAACTCACGACAGTCAATCAAGGGGTACGCTAATTATAAGCCTCTGCCCCTCCAAAATCAAGGAGGAAAATCCCATGAAGCAGCTTACCAGTTACAACCGAGTCGCAGGCTACCTGAACAAGGTTTTCGACATTCTGAATGAAGAGTTCTTTGAATGTGAACTTTCAAGACCCACCATCACCATCCAGTCCACTCCTAAGGCTTATGGTCACTTCTCTCTGAGAGAGGACACCTGGGTTTCCAAGATCGGCGGCACTCACGAAATCAACATCGGAGCAGGAACCCTCTCCCGCCCCATCGAGGAAGTGGTTGCAACTCTGCTCCATGAGATGGTTCACTACTACAATTATGTGAAGGGTGTTCAGGATTGTAGCCGAGGCAACACCTACCACAATCGGAAGTTCAGAGACGCAGCTTTCGCCCATGGCTTAATTGTCGATCACCATGACAAGTATGGTTGGACAATCACTTCTCCGAGCGACGAACTTTTAGAGTTCATTCTGAAGAACGATCTGACTGACATTTTGATCAATCGGAACGAGTTCAGCGGTTTCCAAATCACTGGCACAGGCACTCACAATGGTGTTCCTGCTTTTGGTGGTGTGGCTCCCCGAAAGTCCAGTAGTCGCAAGTACGCTTGCCCCTGTTGTGGTATGAGCGTCCGAGCTACGAAGGTTGTGAACATCGCTTGCATGGACTGCGATGAGCAGTTGCTTTTAGTTGGATGAAGGAGGGAAGGACAATGTTGTTTCTTGATGAGTTCTGGAATGGTAACATCGCCCCTGGGGAGGGGCGATACCACGCTAAGAAGGAATACAAAGACGCATGGAGGCTCGTGGAGCAGACAGAGGAGGAACTGAAGGAACGCTTGACCGCTGAGGATTGGGAACTGTTCACGAGGTATCAGGACGCAGAACGAGGGGCAGGAGTCATCGCTGACGCTGACATCTTCATCGAGGGCTTCCGCATGGGAGCGAGAGTCATTCTTGATGTTCTGCTGAAAACTGCCTGAGAGAACCAAAACTTTTAAGTTCTGACACCGACCGTCGGCAGTGCCAAAAGTCGGAACCAAAAGCCGAAAATCGGTGTCAGAACTTAGTGTCATAAAAAAGGAGAAAAACCATGATTTACGGCTACGCAAGAGTATCAACTGCCACTCAGGGCAGAGATGGAAACAGTTTGGAGGATCAGGTTTCTGCATTGGAGAAATATGGTTGCCAGAAGATTGTCCAAGAGGCATTCACAGGCAAGACCATGGACAGACCGAAGTTCCTGAGCCTCTTGGAAGAACTTCAGGAAGGGGACACGCTTGTGGTGTGTAAGCTCGACCGCTTTGCCAGAACCGCAATCGAAGGTGTTCAAGTTGTTCGGGAGTTGTTTGAAAGAGGTATCAGAGTTCATATTTTGAACATGGGACTTGTAGAAAACACATTGACAGGTAATTTGATTCTGACTGTCATGCTTGCGTTTGCCGAGTATGAAAGGGGGACCATCGTTGAAAGAACGCAAACAGGAAAGGCAGTGGCAAGGCAAGACCCGAACTTCAGAGATGGCAGACCGAAGAAGTTCACGCCGGAGCAGATCGAGCTTGCATTGTCCCTCCTGGCTCAGGGTAAGACCTATCGCCAGATCACCACCATGACAGGGATCAGTAAGAGTACGCTGATAAGAGCAAGAAAACATTAGACTGGCAGGTGATTTTTACCTGCCTTTTGCTTGCCAAAAGATGTCGATGTGCTATAATATGAATAATCAGAAAAACTAGGAGGACTCTATTATGGCAGAAACGAAATCTACGAAAAAAGCTAGTATTTGGAGTATTTTATCTGGATGCTCCTCTGGTTGTAGCTTGTTTACCCTCTACAAAGGCATTGACAAAATGACCAATTACTACAACAGCGAAAACTACCCCTCACTTAATGTCAATGCTTATGTGGGAGGCGATGCTTACAACTATATCATCAACGGAACTTATGCAACAGCGTTTTTTGTTCTTACAGCGATGTTTGTTCTTGCTGCGATAGGGCTAATGATTTTGCATTACGTTTCAAGAGATAAGGTTACCCCTACTCCTCAAGCAGTACAAAAATCTGTTATTGAGGATATTGAATCTAATCTTCCTCGAATTTGAGGTGCTTGTTTATGACTGAAAGATTTGAACGATTGTTCCAATTGCCTACCAATCAATATATCGGTGGTTCTCCAGTAATCCTTTCGGCAGGTGTCTTGCTGAAAGATAATGCATCTGGCAGTATTGTTGCTCAGCTAAAATTCCAGAGTGTTTCCGATAAGAGAATTAAGGGACTAAAGGTATCTTTGTCGGCTTTCGATATTTCAGGAACAGAACTTGCTGGTGTTGCAGACTACCAGTACTTAGAAATGGATGTGCATGATGGACAGGAATTTGGCGCCAACAAGGCTATTGTTATGCCTATTTCTGTTACACGCTCCTTTTCTATCAAATCTCTCGTTGTAGTCTTTACAGATGGCAGCTTGTGGGAAACAACAGAAAGCTTTGTCGTATTACCCGATCCAAAATTTCTTTCTGCTACTTTGGAAGGTTCAGAACTCCAAAAGCAGTATAGGCTTGCTACCAACGAAAGTGCCAAGTTTTCCCCCATGGAAAGCACTGGATTGTGGTTATGTTCTTGTGGAAACTGGAATAGTAATAGCCTGTGTCCCCATTGTCGGCTTAGTAAAAGTAAGGCATTCTCTGCTATGGATGTTGGTACCCTTACGGAGCAGATGAACATCCGCCTTGAGCAAGAACATATTCAGCAAGAAGAAACAGCGAAAAGACATGCTGAACTTCAGGCAAAAGAAGAAGCTAATCGCATCGCAAGACAGAAAAAAATTAAAAAAATTGGAATTGTTGCAGTAGTGATTGCTGTTCTAATTGGAATTGGTTCAGCAATCTATGCAAAAACAAAGGAACTTACTATAGAGAAACTTCTTGCATGGTATACAAAGAAGGATGTTGTATCGCTTGTAGGTTCCGACGATGACAATGATGGCTTTTACGATGTAAAGTACCTTGGCAAGAAGTTTTCGCTGATTGTGAAATACGACGGAGATAATCTTAACCGCTGGAGTTTATCCTACAACTATCCAGGGGTCGATGACTTAGACTCCATTATGGACCTTCCTGATTATAAAGTGACAGAAAAAGATAGAACTGCAGCAGCCAACGTGTTAGACGAACTGCTAAAGTTCTATACCGAACTGTTTGGGGAACCCGAGATATTTGAATCACCAGTGAATACAACTACATATACATGGATTGTGCATGACCGAATGATAGAGCTGACGGATTATACAGGCAATAATGATTTGGCTTTAATTAGTGCAATTGAAATTCGTGTGAACTGTGATCACCAATCGTTCTGCGACCATGCAGATACGACTAAAACCAAAGCAGAAGCAACATGCACCGAGGATGGTTATGACCGAACAACTTGTAATATTTGTGGGTATGTTAATGAAACAGTATATGAAGCGCTTGGGCACAAGATCACAACTGTTGTAACAAAAGAACCTACTTGTTCTGAATGTGGTGAAACACTTTCGACCTGTTCAGTTTGCGGTGTAGATATGACAGATCCCATTGATATGATTCCCCACACCTACGAAACTGTTGTAACAAAGGAACCTAGTTGTACAGAAGAAGGCATTAACACTAATACTTGCTCTGTTTGTGGCATCATTGAAGAAGAACCGATCGAAATGGTAGACCACAGCTTTGAGGAATCTGTTATCAAAGCTGCAACCTGCACATCCGCAGGAACAAGAGAGCAAAAATGTTCAGTTTGTGGGTATTCTACTGGCACTGAATCTATTGCTGCTTTAGGACATGATTATGGTCAGTATGCCATTGATGAAGTCACTTGTACCTCTAACGGCACCCAATATATGAAATGTACAAACTGCGGTGATTCTTATGAAAAAACAATTCAAGCAACTGGTCATAACTGGGTAAGCGCAACCTGTACTCAGGCAGAGCGTTGTACTAATTGCGGGGAAACAGTGGGGCAGCCATTAGGCCATGATAATTCTTTATGGGATTCGTCTTATGCGACTTGTACATCTGACGGCTATGAACAATATATCTGTGATAGATGTTCTGAGAAAACAACGATAACAATTGCCGCAACAGGCCATAATTATCAAGCTATAGATTCTTCCTCACCGACTTGTACTCAAAATGGACGAATCATTTACGCATGTGAGAATGGGTGTTTCGAAACGTATAGTGAAGTAATCCCTAAATTGGGACACGATTTCGTCGATGGATACTGTACTCGCTGTTCGTGGTGGGCAGGCTAAGAAGAACTTTACTCGAGCACATTACATTATTGGTGAGTAAGTAGTATTCTGAAAACTCAAACTTATTATAGATAACGGCTACTTTCTCCAGTACTAGTATATTTGAAAATGCACTTTCAAAAAGGAGCTGCCGCAGATGGAAGAACAGAAAAAGAAAAAGCAAGGTCACAAGGCCAAGGGGCAGAAATACAAGTCCCTCCTGGTTTGGGACATTCTCCAAAAGCGCACCGATGAAAACCATGCGATCCAACTCAAGGAAATCATGGAACACCTGAAGATGTATGGCATCACCGCCGAACGGCACTCCATCAAGCGTGACATCGATGACATTCTGATTCTCCTGAACAAGGAACTGGACATTGATCTGGAAGAACAGGGTGTTGAAGAGCGAGCCTTGCTTGGCTATGAGGTAGAATACGATGCGGTTCAGCATGGTTACAAGGTCAGCCGCCGTCCCTACGATTTTGAAGAGCTTCGGCTCCTGGCTGAGTGTGTCCGAGCATCCAAGTTCATCTCCAAGAGTCAGGAAGAACATCTGCTTGCGGCAATCGAAAATCTGTGCAGCGACTATCAGATTGAAGAGCTTCAGAACGAAGTGTATCTTGTGGGCAGAAACAAAACCACGAACAAGCACATCATGGCTGCCATGCTGAAGGTCAATCAGGCGATTCGTGAAAACAAGAAAATCTCCTTCCGCTATCAGAAATTTACCATCAAAGACCGCACACAACAGGTTGATCGCCGTGGTGGTGCTACTTACAAAATCAGCCCCTTCAAGCTGATCATCAACGATGGTTACTACTATGTTCTTGCGTGGAATGCTCAGAGAGGCAGCACCATCACTTTCCGCTTGGATCGAATGAAAGGCGTTGAGATCCTGAATGAGCCAAGAGAGGGCAACATGGAGTTCTCCAAGATCAACATGGAAGCCTACACGCAGCAGCACTTTGGTATGTTCAGTGGTGCAAAGAAGCGTGTGAGCCTGCGGTTCACCAACAACCTCCTGGACACCATGGTTGACCGCTTCGGCACAGGTGCAGATGTTTCCTACTATGCTGATGGCGACAGACACTTTGTTGTCAATGCCGAAATCGCAATCAGTGACCAGTTTTTTGGTTGGCTCTGCGGCTTCCGCAAGATGGCGAAGATTGTTTCTCCTCCTGATGTTGTCGAGGACTTCCAGAACTTCCTTGATGACATTTATGGAAGATACGAAGCTGACTAAAAGATGATGATGCTGACCCCAAAGTTGATGATTCTTTTGGATAGTTGATAGAAGTTGATACCTTAGAGTAATTGACTGCGATTTGAGCCAAAAGAGGCAAGAAAAAGCCCCCTGATTCTTGCTAAAATCAGAGGGATATGATATAATTTCTGAGCCGACGGTTTCGGCATATTAGACCGTAGCCTCAGAAGACCGTAGGCTTGTTTCTGAAATTCCCAATTTGTTTCGTTTTTTGATCGGTTTTTGCGAACGCGGCGGCGATTTCCTTTTGGATTGTTGAAAAATACACTTCAAAAGTAGTCCCCCCCAGAGGCTGATTTATCAGCCTCGTCTCCAAAACCGTAGGCTCTGGGTTCAAGTCCTAGTGCCCCTGCCAGGAGAACACTCTGTTTTCGTTAAGAAAACAGAGTGTTTTTCTTTATTTTCGCAACTTTTTATATCATTCAGTTAAGAAATTCATTGTTTCTCAAGTTGGAAGTTTACCTTTTTCCCTTATGTTTTCCCTTACGGGGTTTGAATTCACTGTTTTTTATGCGGGCTTCACGCTTTCATAAAACTGTTGTGTTTTAGCAGCGCTTTCGCGGGCCATGGACTCGGATACATGACAGTAAACTTCCATAGTAAATGCGGCAGTTGAGTGTCCCAAATTCGATTGGACATTCTTGATGTTGTCACCGATTGTCAGGGAGTTGACGGCGAAGCTATGGCGTAAATCATGGAAGCGGTTGTCCCGTACCTCGGCTCGTTGCAGAACCTTCTTGTAGTGCTTTACAACTGTTCTGCGAACCAGATTCTTTCCATACTCCGTAGTAAACACCAGATTATGCGGATTGCACCACTCGTTACCTAGAAGATTTCTAAAGTAGTCTTGCTTTTCCTTTTCACGATTCAACGCTTCCATAACAACCGGTGCTACTGCAAAAGTGCGAGTCTTACCGTTTTTAGGTGTGCAGAAGAAATATTCGCCGTTCTGACACTGAAGCTGCTGGTCGACAGTGATGATCATTCTTTCGAAGTCTACATTCTTCCAGGGGAGGCCCAGTAATTCACCTTGCCGGATACCAGAAAAGATTGCAACAATGAATAGATTGCCATAGTCATCCTTCAAGGCCTCGGTGATGAATTTCGTGATTTCTCCCGGTTCAAGAGGGTGGATATCGGCTTTTTTGATTGCAGGCAGTTTGCAGGCGCTAGCCGGATTGTGGGGGATGTACTCATTTTCAATAGCCTGGTTTAGTGCTTTGTGCAGAACACCATGAATATTCTTCACTGTCTTAGGTGACAGCTCTGCTCGCTCACCATTGGTGAGGGAGTTGATAAACTGCTGAATCATATGAGTATTCAATGCAGCCAGTTTCACTGCACCAAGGCCAGGTTTCAAATAGCGTGTGCACTGAATATTGTACTGTTCCTGAGTAAGCCGCTTCAGATTACCCAGATACTCTTTCGTCCACATATCCAGCCATTGCGCTACAGTAATTTTACAAGGTTCCTTGTAACTTCCTGTATCCACATCACGGATCATTTCCTGCATTTTCAGACGAACTTCCTTCTGTGTTTTACCTGTGACAGATTTTTGAATCTGTTTGCCTGTACCGGGATCGACACCCACGGTAACACGGCCTTCCCAGTAAGTATATTCCTTGCCGTTGCGATTCACTGTCTTTTTGCGGAGGGATCCGCCGCCGGAAGCACCTTTTCTTGTCTTTTTGCTGCTAGGCATTAAATAAATACGCTCCTTTCGAATGCCGCACAGCAGATGTATCTTCATGATACAAGCTGTGCGGCATTTTCACAAGTATGTTATGGCGGCGGGTTGCTGTTATTTTTCTCGCTTCTGCTGCCAGGTGATCTCGTAGCCGAGGATATCTGCTAGCTGTAGTACTTCCTTGTACCGTAGGGTCTGTTTGTCCAGCTTGTTGGAGAAGTTGGAGTCACTGTCACTCCAACCAAATTCGACGGAGCAGGCCTCCACAGCTTCCCTCTGGGTATAGCCTGCGGCAATGATGTGGGACTGAATATCACACTTCACTTTGTTTATGTTTTTTCTCATTCACTCACTCCTAAATGTAATTCATTATTTTGTTTATTGTGTGCGCTGTTTCATGAATACCGGACAGAATAGGAAATCCGTTCAGTTTTTCTTGCAAAGAGATCTGATTGTATGAAGACCTACCGATTTTACTGTCCAATGAACGGATTCTATCGGTGGTAAAAATCTTCACCCTGAATTGCGGTGGATTCCCTGTCTTCACCATCATTCTCTGATGAAATTATTCAATCACAGAGTGGATTTCTTCATTGTTTGCGAAACCCTATGATTCAGGCTTCGCAGAATTTCTGCTCTCGGTATCCGCCGGTGCCTAGCGTAAACGAAACTATGTCATCGCACCTCGAAAAACTTTTCGTGGCCTCATGGCATCTCCTACCTTTCTTAGGCAGCTTATCTTTTTATGATCTCTCTGTTTACATTATAGAAAATAGAAAGAATATAAGATAAATAATGTAAATAGAGAGATAAACTTATCCTTTACCGGTCTTAATTGGTGGACTTCTTTGTAAACTGACCGGTAAACGAATGTAAACTGGGATAGAGTTTGGATATTACCAATCTCCCGGGAGTTCATCCTGACTGTCAATCACCGGGAAATCATCCATTTGCTCTATTTCAGGTTTTCTGCGCCATGTGCGCTGCTGTCCGTAACCCGGGAGACGTTTTTGCTTTCCGGCCACCCATCCGTCGATAGAATTGTTCATGATGTCATTTACTTCACGAATCTCCTTTTGGGTAGGCTCATTCAGACGGCCTAGGCCCTCTGCAATGATTTGCAATGTGCAGGTTACATCTTCCTTCAGGCTGTCCAGATAACTTTGGATCCGGCCTGTGGTTGTATCCTCCGGCATGAATTCTCGCTGGCGTTTTCTCGCTTCTTTCTCCATTTCCTTGGATAGCGCCAATCGGAAATTGCCACTACGATAGATTGTCATTGCCTCTGCCCATAGCTGATCGATATAGGCCCGGGATTCCTGTTCGTTTTCCAAAATATGAATCTCTGCTTTGTCGGGATTCACCAGGATCGGCAGGAATCGTCGGTTACCAGCTCTATCTAAGGGAAGAAAATCCAGGGAATTGGATGTGCCGGCGAAGACACACTGTCTGGCATGGTCGCCGGGGAACTTATCATAGGGAATCTTATAGGTTTCCTTGGTGCGGCTTATGAAGCCACGAATCTCTTCGATGCTCTTGGCATTGGCGGTGGCAATCATCTCCGACATTTCGATGATCCAGTGGCCTTGTAATTTCCGGTACACATTTTCATCATCCAGCTTTTTAAGATCGTCGGAAAACCATTCATCTCGTACTGCCAGCAATCGGAAGAAGGAAGACTTACCTGCACCCTGGCCTCCGACCAAGCAAAGCATCAGTTCGAACTTTACGCCAGGCTGGAATACGCGGCTGATTGCACCCATTAGGAATACCTTCAGGCATTCATAGTTCAGCTGGCAATCTTCTGCTCCCAGATATTTGGGCAGGACTTCCCGGATGCGTTCCTGTCCATCCCATGTTAGGGATTCCAGATATTCTCGGACAGGATGAAATTGCTTTTCGTTGGCAACGATTCGCACTGCATCCATCATGCGCTCTCCTCCCATCAGACCGTAGTTGCGTTCAAAGTACAGTTTCAGATAACTGATGTCTGTATCGGTAATGGCATCACCAATGCGAGGCCAGCCTACATTTCCGAGAATGCAATCTCGCTCCGTCATGATGTTGTAGCGTACATTTCCTCTAAGCATCGGATCATGATTCAGTACATACACATAGTTGTCAATGGACTGACGCACCTTGTCTTTTCCGTCACGATTCAGTTTTTGAAAGATTTCTACTGTACTCAAGGGTTCGTGTTTTTCTGTCAATCGATATCACCATCTTTCTGTAATACTCATAAATTTCTTGATGCTCCTGTTTGCTGCCGAATTCCAAAATGTGAATCAGTTCCCGGATGGTTGCCTGATTTTGCAAAGCTTCCACGAACAGCGGGTGCCAGGGAGCCTCCGGTACCGTGGGACAAAGAAACTGTTTCCACAGCACCAGCCGGTCGTAGTAGCGATGCAGAATCTCTTTTGCGAAACAGACCCACAGCTCCAGCTCATGTTCAGAATCCGGCACAGAATCTACAGGGGGTCCTCTGAGATGGATGTGGACATGGAAGTCACTGGCCAATTTCTGTACAGCTTCTCCGGCAGAGATTCCAAAGAGTTTTGATACGAAGGTAATCACATCGCCCTGGATGCCACAGCCAAAGCAATGAAATCCTTGGCTTAACTTTAAGCTGGGGGTGTGATCAGAGTGGAAAGGACATCGTGCCATTCCAACAGCATTTACTTTCAGGCCATAGTGCTCAGCAGCTTCCTTGCAGGTAATACTGTCCTTCAGTGTTTGAAAATAACTCATGTTTTTTTCCTTTCGTATTAATGATTTCACAGGACACCCATTGACCGGATGCCCCCGTGTATTCAGTTATCAAGGTTCACTGGAAGACAAGCTCCCTCATTAGGTAGGCACTGAGATCGTTGTTTTTAGACACGCCTCATATACAAGGCCTTCGGAAAAGCATTTTCATGCGTGTTTCCCAAAGAAACTTTACCCTTCACTAGGTAGGCATTGAGAACAGTCGTTTTTAACACATTTCAAATACAAGGCCACGAAAACTTATTTTTTGTGCATGTTACTTGAAAAAACAAAAAAGGACATGACAGCAAAACAGCATAAAGCTGTTGCTTGTCATGTCCTAACTCGATGGGCCTGATACGCTCGACCAGGTTCTTATCCGGCTTGCTATACTGCCAATGGCAGCGTGTCCGGCGGTTGAACTATGTACGATACATAGAGGGGATATTCAGTTATAGAACTAATGTTCGAATACGATTATAGCAGTATGAATGTAAAATGTCAATAGGCCTTTTCAAAAAATTATACGAGCGATTTTTAATCGAGTAGCCGGTCCGGAACGGATCGTTGTCCAGAACAATTTTTGTTCGCCAGGGCTTGGGGCGGGAGCCCTAACAAGCAGAAAACCATCAGCCTCCCGAACGGGAAAGCTGATGGTTTTTCGTGTTTGTGGGAACAAAGGCATTGCTTGCACCGTTGCCTTTGTATATACACAAGCATTGCTTGCACCGTTACTAGTTTATTTCTATATACCGATTGACTTTTTACGGGGACAATGGTATCCTATATACGCAAGTAAATATTCCGTTTGAGTGCCTGCGGATGCGGTAACAGCGCCGTAGGAGAATAGAAAACCGGGTGAGAATCCCGGACGGTACCGCCACTGTATGCGTGGAGGCTGCTGTGCAAGGCGAAAGCCGGTCATTGGGGAAACCTGAGAAGGCCGCACAGAGCTTATGATGCGTAAGCCAGGAGAACTGCTCAAATGAGGTAAAAACACTAG
>JAZOSY010000062.1:0-1736 GCA_045657385.1 Faecousia sp.
TTGTTCCGCAGCAGTCTGCCCGACGGTATGTACCTGACCCAGCATGGCGAGATCGAAGGCACCCCCACCAAGGCCGGTAATTACTATGTGGTGGTAATGGCTACTCCCGAGGCTGGCGAAGATTATGCAGCGACTGCAGAATTTGAACTGACCATTCTGGCTGAAGATGCACAGCTGTATACCATGGAGATTTGGGAAGGCCCCAAGAAAACCGAGTACATTTCCGGTGAGAAGCTGGACCTGACCGGCCTGCGTGTCCGTATTTATGGCCCCGACGGCTACCTGGATTCTGTGGATGGCAAATATCTGACCTATACCAATCAACCCCTGGTCACCCTGGGTGAGCAAAAGATATCTCTTCGCTATGAGGATGCCTTTGATGTGATCATCGTGACGGTCAAGGCTGCTCCCGGCGGCAATACCGGAGACCCCACCGAGCCTGGCACGGAAGCAACCACCGAAAACACCGGCGATGCTACCGAGGCTGTGACAGAACCCGGTGAAACCACGGACTCCACAAAGCCCTCCAAATCCCCTGCCCAGAAGGGCGAGAAAGACCAGGCAGAGAATCAGGATAACGACACAGATGGTGGAGATATCTGGATCTTTGTTGCCATCGGTCTTGGCGTTCTGCTCGTTGGCATGGTTGTAGCGATTGTGGTGATTCTCAAGAAGAAAAAAGCATAAGCAAATACATAAATAAGCAAAAGCAGCAGTGACCGACGGTTACTGCTGCTTTTTTATGTGAGAAAAGTTTGCACGAAAGTACGATGTGGAAAGCCTTCCCTTGGTGATACAATGACGGTGGATAAGAATTTGTACCACAAAAAATATGTAGGAGGTAATCTTATGTCCATTTTTGATAAATTGAAGAGCGGCGTAGCCAATGTGGCCAATGCTGCGGCCCAGAGCCCTTCTGCCGGTGCAGCCAAGCAGACCTTCACCTTTGCGGCTCTGCCGGAAAGCCTGGCACAGATGCAGGCGTTGCCTGAGGCAGCACTGCAGGATCCCTTCCAGACCGCAGCCCTTACCGTATGCGCACTGTGCGTCTATGCCGCCGACAAGAACATCGGCGCAGAAATGCTCAACTGGCTCCGTGGTCCGCGTCCTTTGAGCCAAATGGATATTTCTTTCCTGAACGACCGTTTCCGTGATGGTATTCATGTGCCTTTCTCTTACTGCCAGGGCGCAACACCGGAAAATGATTACACCCCCACTCAGCCCTTTACCCTGACCATCGAATCAGGCCCCTACGCCGATGCCAATCCCGGTTATAAGAAACTGCATATCCGCAGCGGCGGCGCGGACAATGCCCGTGAGATCGTTCTGCGGCAGAAAGGTGGCGGCACTTGGCTTTTGTGGGGTCAGTTCTTACTGCTGAGCATCCGTCAGCCCAAGTCCGCAGATCCCTGGGCATAATGCGTAAGACCAAAAGCAGCGGCAGCTTTTTGCTGTGTCTTTTTATCAATCTGCTGCTGAATCTGGAATGGAGCATCCCGGCGTGGATTTTGCTGGCGCTTCATTTTTGGCTGGATATTTCTATCTGGTGGTTTGTTGGTGGCTTGGCGTTCTGGCTATTGTCCATTCTCTCCGGTATGTGGATCATGAGCTGGGCGGCAGATTGCGGCAACGAAAAAGACCTGCCAAAAGAGAATAAAAACCCTTATTCTGTCAAAGGCGGAGGGGAACAAAGTTGAAAAAGCTATTACGATTGGTGGTGCTTACCATGTGTATGG
>JAZOSY010000063.1:0-6069 GCA_045657385.1 Faecousia sp.
ATATCTCTGTTGCACTTGTCCTGGGGTCACCCCCGGCGGGCGTTACCCGTTATCCTTGCCCTGTGGAGCCCGGACTTTCCTCACCTGGGCCCTTTCGGAGCCCAGCCGCGGCTGTCCGACCCGGTCGCGGATTTTATTGTACTGCAAATGCGTCCGATTGTCAAATCACTTGCAAGGCCGCAGAGGAATGTGGTCCAAAAGGTTCAAATGATACTTCTCAACAAGTTCCAACGCTTTTGCCTCCGACGCCGGGTCGTTCACCTCTTCAGGGGAGTGGGCATCGCAGCCCAAAACCACCTTGCACCCGACCTTACCGGCAACTTCCCAAAAGTCTTCCCGGGGGTAGTGCCGCCCAGAACGAATGCCCAGAAGGTTGATTTCCAATGGCACGTCGTACTCTTTTGACCCTTGGCACAGCCGTGCGGCGTGTTCTTTGTAAAAGTTCGGATCTCCCGTAAAATACAGCAAATCCGGATGGGCAACATAGGTGAAAAGTCCGGTTTTCATACCTTCAATCACCTGGGTGCAGTACCGCTCCCAAAGGGAATTGTCGTCGGTGGGGCGGCCGTTATAGGGTTCGTTTTGCTCATTTCCGCACCAATGCTGACCCAGTATAAAATATTCAATATCGTAGGGTTTGATCAGTTCAAACAGTCCATCCATTCTGTCGGGATAGTACTCCACTTCCAGGCCCAAACGAATGTGGATTTTGTCTTTGTATTTTTCTTTCAGTGTCAAAACCGAGGACACATAGTCCTCCAGCTGGTGAGGGTACATACGCATTGTGGAGTAGTAGTCGCCGGGGAACAGAAAGGGCGTGTGGTCGGAAAAACCCAGCACCTGAAGTCCGCCCTCAATTGCCTTCAAAACATATTCTTCCTCCGCGCCGGCGGCGTGGCGGCACCTGACGGTGTGGGTGTGATAGTTTTCTGTCATAAACGGTCTCCTTGTGAGTTTTCTATATTTTATACGCACGGCGCCTGGTTGTCAAACATCTTGCAAATTTTCAAAAGAAAGGATATACTATATCCAAGAAGATAGCACGAAGAAAAGGGGAATGGCTATGGCGAGCATACTGGAATCCTATTTTACATCTTTGCAGGGCAAGCAAATCGCTGTGCTGGGTTTGGGCGTCAGCAACCGGCCCTTGGTGCGCCTTTTGCTGCGCTATGGCTGCACAGTCATTGGCTGTGATAAGACCCCCTATGAAAAGCTGGACGAAGAAGTGCTGGAACTGGAACGGCTTGGCTGCCGTTTGCAGACCGGCGACGAATATTTGGAAAATTTGACTGTGGACCTGGTGTTCAGAACACCCGGTATGCACCCGGGCAATCCGGCCTTGGAAATGCTCCGCCAAAAGGGCGCATTCGTTACCAGCGAAATGGAAGTGTTCTTTGAGCTTTGCCCCTGCACCACCTTGGCGGTGACAGGTTCTGACGGCAAAACCACCACCACAACGCTCATCTCCGAGATGCTGAAAGCCGAGGGAAAAACCGTATGGCTTGGCGGCAATATCGGCACGCCCCTGCTGCCCCTTTTGGATGAAATGGATGAGTCCCATTTTGCAGTGGTGGAACTTAGTTCCTTCCAACTGATGGATATGCGCCGCAGTCCTTCCGTGGCGGTGGTCACAAACCTTGCCCCCAACCACTTGGATGTCCACAAGGATATGGACGAATATGTGGATGCCAAAAAGAATGTATTTCGCTTCCAAGGGAAGGATGACACCCTTGTCCTGAACGCAGATAATGCCATCACAGCGGCCTTTAGCGGCAACGGCAAGACCCGGTTTTTTGCCCGTGTGGGTAAGACCGAAAAGGGCGTTTGTCTGAATGGAAATATGATTTGCCGGGACGGAAAACCCGTTCTGAATACAGAGGAAATCGCAATTCCCGGCGTGCATAATATCGAAAATTATATGGCTGCCATCTTGGCTGTCGAGGGCCTTGTGTCCGATGAAAATATCCGCAAAGTAGCACGGGAATTCGGCGGGGTGGAGCATCGTATCGAGCTGGTGCGCGTCAAGGACGGCGTGAAGTTCTATAACGACTCTATCGCGTCCTCTCCCAGCCGTACCATCGCAGGCCTGAACAGCTTTTCTGAGAAGGTGCTGCTGATTGCCGGCGGTTACGATAAGCATATTCCCTATGATGTGCTTGGCCCTGTCATCTGCAAGCATGTGAAGAAACTTTACTTAAACGGTGCAACCGCCGCAGCCATTCGCACGGCCGTGGAAAACGCGCCGGAGTATACCCCCGGCTGCCCCCAAATCGTAGATTGCGGTGACTTTTCCACCGCGGTTAAGCAGGCAGCTGCGGATGCCAAATCCGGCGATGTGGTACTGATGTCACCGGCCTCCGCAGCCTTTGATCAGTTCAAGAACTTTATGGTCAGAGGTGATTACTTCAAGCGACTTGTTAAGGAGTTGTAATATGCTGATCAACAAACTGACAAACACCCTCCGCAAGATCCTGCCCTTAAAGTATTGCGGTGCGGTGATCGTGGCAGCTGGAAGCGCCTCCCGTATGCAAGGCATCGACAAGGTGATGGCAGAGCTTTCTGGTGAGCCGATGATCGTAAAAACGGTTCGGGCATTCCAAAACAGTGATGTGATTCGGGAAATCGTGGTAGTGACCCGTCCGGATCTGATCAGCCAAATTATGGACTTGTGCGCCGGCTTTTCCAAGGTGACCGCTGTTGTGGAAGGCGGCGCTGACCGCCCGGAATCCGTCAAAAACGGCCTGAAGGTACTGTCCTCAAAGGTGCGCCTTGCGGCTATTCAGGACGGTGCAAGACCCCTTGTTACAGAAACGGTTATCGAACGCACCGTCCGCGCAGCCAATACCTATAGCGCCGCCGCGCCGGGCGTGGCTGTAAAAGACACCGTCAAGGTGGTAAAAGGCGGCGTTGTCCGTGCTACCCCTGACAGAAGCGCTCTGCAAGCCATTCAAACACCGCAGGTCTTTGATATCGACCTGCTGAAGGTGGCGCTTAGAAAGGCAGAAAGGGATGGTCTTCCCATCACCGACGATTGCTCTGCGGTGGAAGCCGTCGGTATGACGGTGAAAATCGTGGAAGGTGACGAGCGAAACATCAAAGTAACTACACCTATGGACTTGAAAATTGCAGCGTGCCTGCTGGAGGAAATGCAATGAGGATCGGACACGGATATGATGTACACCGGCTGGTAGAAGGCCGGAAATTGATTCTTGGCGGTGTTGACATTCCCTATGAGAAGGGCCTGCTCGGCCACTCCGATGCGGATGTTTTGCTCCACGCAGTTTCTGATGCCCTTTTGGGCGCAGCCGGACTTGGCGACATCGGCAGACATTTCCCGGATACCGACCCGGCCTATAAGGACGCAGACTCTCTGAAATTGCTTGCCATCGTGGCAGAAAAGGTGCGCGATGCAGGCTGTCGGGTCAGCAATGTGGATGTGACGATGATCGCCCAAGCGCCCAAGTTGAAGTCCTACATTTCCCAAATGGAGCAGAACATTTCTGAGACCATCGGTATTGATCGGACGCGTGTCAATGTGAAAGCCACCACAGAGGAGCATTTAGGCTTCACCGGCGACGGAAGCGGCTTGGCTTGCCATGCAGTTTGTCTG
This sequence comes from Faecousia sp., assembly GCA_045657385.1. Lineage (GTDB taxonomy): Bacteria > Bacillota > Clostridia > Oscillospirales > Oscillospiraceae > Faecousia. The sequence goes on from JAZOSY010000063.1 coordinate 3,611, forward strand.
CTGGAAGAATGAAAAAACTACACCAATCTACCCTCCCGGACATAAATTGGTTCGGGAGGGTTTGTTTATGAAAAAATGTATTATAACCTTCCGCTCTGTGACCCCGGCCCAACGGGCAGAGGAGGTCTTGCGTAGGGCAGGAGTGGAATGTGCCATACAGCGTACACCTAAGTGGATGGAGGAAAAGGGTTGTGGCTATAGCCTGCAAATGAGCTGTCAGGATGTTATGGCGGCGGTGCAGCTGTTGCGGCAGACTGGGATTGGCTATCGAAAAGTCTATAACCTGCGAGAAAACGGTGCGCCGGAGGAGCTGCGCCTATGACCTATCTGGATCACGGTGCGACTTCTTTTCACAAGCCGGAATCTGTGTATCGTGCAATGCGATGCGCCTTGGAAAATTGCGCTAACCCGGGCCGTGGCGGCCATAAAGCCGCTATGGCCGCGGCCAAAACCGTGCTGCGCTGTCGGGAGCAGGCCGGGGAGCTATTTCGTTGCTCACCGGAGCAGGTGGTGATGACCAGCAACTGTACCCACGGCCTGAATATGGCCATCAACACGCTGGTAAAACCGGGCGCAAGAGTCCTGATCTCCGGCTTTGAGCATAATGCGGTCACAAGACCTTTGTATGCCCGAAAGGCCCAAATAACCGTAGCCGGCCGCAAGCTGTTCGATTGGGATAATACGCTGGAGGAATTTGAAGACGGCTTGCGTATGGGCATAGATGCGGCGGTTTTCACCCATGTTTCCAATGTGTTTGGCTATATCCTGCCGCTTGAGGAAATGGCATATCTGTGCCGGCAATACGGCGTTCCGTTCATACTGGACGCGGCTCAATCGGCCGGGATGCTGGATATAGATATGGAGGCACTCGGCGCTGAGTTTATCGCCATGCCCGGTCATAAGGGTCTGCTTGGCCCACAAGGTACAGGATTGCTTTTGTGCAAAGATTTGCCAAAGCCGCTTTTGCAAGGTGGTACAGGGAGCATTTCCCAAAGTCAGGAAATGCCGGATTTTCTGCCGGACGTGGGGGAGGCAGGCACACTGAATGTGCCGGGCATCGCAGGTTTAGCCGCCGGCATTGCCTATGTGCGGCAGCAAGAGCCGAGGCGGATTCTGGCCAAGCAGCAAAAGCAAGCCCGACACGCTGCGGACGGACTTGAGAAACTAGGCTTCCGCGTGTTCCGCGGCCCCCATCAGGGAGGAACGGTCTCGTTCGTTCCACCCATAGATTGCGAGGAGGCGGCAAAGGTCCTTGCCGACAACGGAATTGCGGTGCGTGCCGGTCTGCACTGTGCGCCCCTTGCCCATGAAAGTGTGGGAACTTTGGACAGCGGAACGGTACGCGTCAGCTTCGGTCACGATGCGGCTACTTGGCAAACAGGAAACCTTTTGCTGGAGGCAGAAAAACTGACACGTAAAGTATAAAAATTTTGAGAAAAACTATTGCTATCAGCACTAAAATCCGTTATAATAAAAAGATAATAGGGTAGGTATGCCAAAAACACAAAAAACATTGGCAATACAAGCGAGAAAACGAAGAAAGAGGGGCTTTTATGGAATCGTTAAAATTCGTATGGCAACAAATTCAGGGTATGCGATGGTCAGACTATCTGGACATCATCATCGTCGCATATTTGATCTACAAATTACTGCCCCTGTTTCGTTCTTCCGGCATTGTCCGGATCGCCAGAGTGGTCGTGGTCGTTATTGTGGTGGCCTGGCTTACCGGCGTTTTGAAACTGCACGCGCTGAGTTATATTTTCTCAGAGCTATTCACCGTCGGCTTGTTGGCGCTGGTTGTTTTGTTCCAACCGGAATTGCGCCGTATGTTTGACCGAATCAGCAATGTGAAATTCCGTCGCTTCCTGGGTACGGAAAAACCCCAGCAGGAGATGATTCCTGTGATCCTGCAGACAGTCAGCGCCTGCGAGAAGATGAGCAAGGAGCGCGTTGGTGCGCTGATTGTGTTCGCCCGGCAGGATCCTTTGGAGGAATACTATAAGACCGGCACAATGATTGAAGGCAAAGTGTCTGAGCAGCTGATTCGGAATATCTTTTTCCCTAAAGCGGCGCTCCATGACGGTGCGATGATTGTGCGCGATGGTCTGGTTACTGTGGCAGGTTGTGTTCTGCCATTGTCCGAAACCAACCGCTTGAGCCTGGACCTGGGCACAAGACACAGAGCAGCCGTGGGCATCAGCGAAGTGTCCGATGCTGTTGCGGTAGTTGTGTCCGAAGAAACCGGTGCCATTTCCGTGGCAGTTGGCGGTATGCTCAAGCGACACTTAGCCCCCCAGACGCTGGAGCGTTTGTTACGCAACGAGCTCTGCCAGGAGGAAACAAACGACCAGGAGAATTTGGTTGTAAAGCTTTATCAGAAACTGCAGAAAAAAGACAAAGGAGGCAAGCCGAATGAAAAATAAAATCGTAGCGGTGCTGCTGTCTGTGGCAATTGCATT
>JAZOSY010000064.1:0-5150 GCA_045657385.1 Faecousia sp.
AAGATTTGGCAAATTTGCGTATAGGAAATCAAAACGACGACGTATACACACTTTTGTCAAATGCAACTGATGAAAAGAGCCAAGGTGCATTGTCAACAATTGTGAATCTGCGTGAGTGGGCGCGGTTTGAAACGGTAGCACAGTTGCTTAACCGTGTGTATATTGACACGAATCTTTTGAGCATCTATGCAGCCATGGATGATGGTGAAACAAAGTTAAATAATTTGCAGGCGTTCTTCCAAATTGTTTCGGATTACGAATCGTCAGGCCCGAAAGAACTTGGTCGATTCCTGGAATATCTGGATGCTGTCAGCGAACGGGGTCTAAGTGTTTCCACTAATGGTCAGGATGCCGGTGCGGTTACAATTATGAGCATCCACAAGTCTAAGGGCTTGGAGTTCCCAATTGTGTTTTTGTGTGCTCTTTCAAGAGGTTTTAACCCGGAAAGTACAAGAGCACCGGTTCTTTGCGATAAGGATTTGGGATTGGGATTAAATTGTGTGGACACCAAGCAGCGAGTTCGTTACCCAACCATTGCGAAGCGAGCGATTATCGCTAAGATGGTTCGTCAAAGCGTTTCTGAAGAAATGCGTGTTCTCTATGTTGCAATGACGCGAGCAAGGGATAGGTTGATTATGACCTATGCCGCAAGGAATCTTGCCGGTGAATTGCAGGAGATTGCCATGCGCTTGGATATGTGCAGTTCTGCGCTGCTCGCAGCCGATGTAGGTTGTCCCGGTGAGTGGGTGTTGCAAACTGCGATGACAAGAACAGAGGCAGGCGAATTTTTTGCGATTGGCGGTCATCCGGATTGCGCATCTGTACACAACAATGTTTGGAAAATTTCTGTTGTTGACGGAAATTTTGTCCAAGAGGAGCAATCCATTAGCCAGGACAATATCAAAGCTACAACAGAGGTGGAAACCAGCCAGTTCGATAGTTTGCTTTTTCAGTATCGTCATACGGAGGCGACAAATATTCCATCGAAACTAACGGCTACCCAGTTGAAAGGCAGAATGCTGGATGCAGAAATTGCTGAAGGAACTGCTGATTCAGGCCCAACGAGCATTCGACGAATTGGTGAGGCTACAAGAAGGTCCGGAACAAGCTATGGCAATGCGATGCACGGGGTTCTCCAGTATATTCGCTTTGAATCTTGCACCAGTGCTGAAGACATTCGTCAGGATATGAAGCGCTTGGTGAGGGAAAAGTTGGTTTCTGAAGAGCAAGCTAATATGGTAAATGTTGATAGCCTTTGTAGCTTTTTCCAAACACCGTTGGGCGTGAAATTACAAAGCGGACAACAGGTGCTTCGTGAGTTTAAATTTTCGCTTTTGGATGAAGCGGCCAAGTACTATCCTGATGCCGACGGAGAGCAGATTCTGCTTCAGGGTGTTGTGGACTGTGCAATTATAGAAGAGGATGGAATCACTGTACTGGACTTTAAAACCGATTACGTGACGGCTGAAACCATCGACCAAATAGCAGAACGATATAAACCGCAGGTACGAACTTACGCTTCTGCAATGGAGCGAATCTATCAAAAACCTGTTAAGGCGGCCTATCTCTATTTCTTCTCGCTGGGTCGTTTGGTGGAAACAAAATAAAATGACCGCCGAAGGGATTTCCCTTCGGCGGCATTTTTTTAGCGGTAGTTCTTGTTCTGGTTGTTATTCTGGTTGTTGTTCTGATTGCTATTCTGGTTGCTATTCTGGTTGTTGTTCTGGTTGCTATTCTGGTTGTTGTTCTGATTGTTGTTTTGGTTCTTATTCTGGTTGTTCATTATGAATTCCTCCAAGTATTTTATTGGGTTTCCCTAAGGTAGTATAACCGAATTATCAGGATTTATCCTTCGGGCGGAATAATAAGCTGGCAATCAGACCGGATATGACGGCAACGGCAATGCCACCGGCAGTGGCAGTCAGGCCGCCGGTGAAAATGCCGAGGAACCCGTCTTTGTCGATCGCTTCCCGGACGCCTTTCGCAAGATTATATCCGAACCCGGTCAACGGTACGGTCGCGCCGGCACCGGCATATTCCGCAATCGGTTTATAAATGCCGATTGCGCCTAAAATAACACCGGCTACCACATAACCAACGAGAATTCTAGCAGGGGTCAGTTTCGTTTTGTCAATCAGGATTTGTCCAATGACACAGAAGAAGCCGCCTACAACAAATGCTTTCAGATAGTCCATCGTTAACCTCCTGTAATGCTGACAGCGTGACATACGCCGGGAATCGGCAGGCCTTGTTGGGTCGAAACAGGGGATAGTAGTGCACCTGTTCCGCAAAAAAGTACCTTTTTCAGCTTTCCTTTACGCAGCTTTTCCAGTAAATACCCACATAGAGTGATCGCGCTGCAACCACAGCCGGAACCGCCGGAATGAACATCCTGTCTTAAAAGATCAAAGACCAATGTGCCGCAATCCGTTAGCTTGCCGCCGATGCTGATGCCTTCTCTTTGCGCTAAAGCAAGCAATGCGTCTTTACCTAATTGTCCCAAATCACCGGTTACGATCAAATCGTAGTCATCGGCAGACAAATTAAAGTCTTTAAAATGTGCGCGAATGGTGGAAAGGGCAGCCGGTGCCATTGCAGGTCCCATGTTGTTTGCGTCCTTGATCCCCAAATCTACAACTGTGCCTATGGTGCAGGCAGTGATTTTTGGGCCAAAACCACTTGAACTGACCAAGGCTGCGCCGGCGCCGGTCACCGTCCACTGCGCTGTGGGTGTCCGCTGACCGCCATATCCAAGAGGAAAGCGGTATTGTCTTTCGGAACTGGCAAAGTGGGAGGAGGTCATCGCTACCACATTGTCGGAAAAACCGCCACCAACAGCCATGGATGCCAGTATAAGGCTTTCTGCCATTGTGGAGCAGGCACCGTATAAGCCCACGTGGGGAATCCCTGTATTTCGCAAGGTAAAGGATGAACCGATGCATTGATTCAGCAGATCGCCGGAAAAGACCATTCCAAATTCGTTGTTACGAATCCCGGATTTCTCGCTGAGCTTTCCCAATGCCAGCTGTTGCATTTTTCGTTCCGCTTGCTCCCAGGTTTTTTGCCCGAAGTATGAGTCGGTCTGCTTTATATCGAAGGTGCCTGACAGTGGCCCTTCCGATTCCTTTTTACCGGCAACGCTGGCCCAAGCTGTGATTACCGGCGGATTTTCTAATATAAAACTCTGCTTTCCGCGTTTTTGATTTCCCATAGCACACCATCCTTTTTCCTAGTATGCTACAAATTGCAAAACATAACCATAAAAAAACTACCGACTCATCTGAGTCGGTAGAATATTTTGCTTATTTGCCGGCAAGCGCTCTTTCAAGCCAAACGCAGCCAACATCCAGCGCGGTGTAGAAACCGGGTTTCTCGCTTTTTTTCACAATGCGATCTCTGCTCTTGGCAGTGGGATCGGTCAGTTGCAGCTGGACAGAAACACGCGTTGCAATATCCACATCGTTTACCTTTTTCGTTTCCAGAATCTGCAGCATAACGATATGGCTGTCAGCCATAGAGCCGTAGTAGACAAAATTGTCCTTACGCATCAGCGGATGGCCTTTATAAGTCAATCCTTCAGACATAGTAACCTCCTTAAAAAATCGGGAGGCTTTTGTTAGTGGCAAAAGCCTCCCTGATTGGGTTTAGTTTTTCTCAAACAGATAGTGACGCACCAGATCCTGCATCAGCTCGTCGCGATCGATCTTGCAGATCTTGCTGCGAGCGTTGTTGTAGTTGGTGATATAGGTAGGGTCTTCGGTCAACAGATAACCGACGATCTGGTTGATGGGGTTATATCCCTTTTCGTTCAGAGCGTCAAAAACGCTCCGGAGAATTGTGTGCATGTTTTCCTTTTCTTCGCCAGGCACAGTAAACTTAATTGTACATTGATTCTTATCCATTGCGCAATGACCTCCTTTCAATGGTTAGAGTATTATAACCCAAAAATTTCTGCGTGTAAAGTATTTCTGCTAAAAAATATTAAATTTATCGCAGAATAATATCAAGCTTGGTCTTTAAAGCGTCCAAAACCTTGGAAACCACCTGCTCAGAGTCAGCATCGGTCAAGGTGCGATCATCGGCGCGCAGCTCCAGAGAGAAGGCCATACTCTTCTTGCCCTCGGGAACACCAACGCCGCGGTAGATGTCAAACAGACGAACATCACGCAGCAATTTGCCGGCAGAGGATTCAATGCAATCAGTGATTTGTGCAACGGTAATTTCTTCATTGCAGACCATAGACAGATCGCGGAAGACAGCAGGATACTTGGGCAGCGGAGTGTAGGTGGGCTCCGGCAGTTGCAGAGCCATCAGATCAGTGAAGTTGATCTCGGCACAGTAAAGCTCGCTGTCAATGCCGTAATTCTTGGCAACCAAGGGATGGATCTGGCCGATGTAACCCACATCAACACCTGCAACAGTAACCTTAGCGCAACGACCGGGGTGATAGGAGGGATTGGTCTTATCGGCGCAGTAGCTGGCCTTAGGCGTCCGCAGACCGGTTAAGATAGCCTCCAATTCGCCCTTTAAGGTGAAGAAGGTCTCATCTGCGCCGTAGGTGCCAAGGGTCAGGATCTTCGGCTCGCTAGGAAGAACAGTTCCTTCTACGGGAATGTAGATTTTTGCCATCTCGTAGAGCTTGGCAGACTTGTTGTGGTATGCATAGTTCCGGGCCAAAATGTCCAGCATAGAGGGCAGGGAAGTGGTACGCATAATGGATGTGTCCTCACCCAGCGGGTTCTGGATTCTCAGTGCGTTACGCAGTGCGCTGTCCTTAGGCAGACGGATCTGGTCGAAGATTGCAGGAGAAACAAAGGAATAGGTGATAATCTCATCATATCCCAGGCTCCGGCACAACAGACCGGCTTTGCTTTCGAAGATCATTTCAGCAGAATAGCCACCCTGGGTGGAGGTTTTTAAAGCCGTGGTAGGAATCTCGTTGTAGCCATATAGACGGCCAACTTCTTCGGCGATGTCAGCCATCAGATTCAGGTCAGGGCGGAAAGAGGGGACCATAATGGTACGTCCCTCAACAGGGATTTCAAGACGGTTCAGATATGCTACCATATCAGCCTCGGAAATATCGGTGCCCAGCAGACGGTTAATCTTATCAGGCTCCAGCTCCATTGTTCTGGGGGCAGGAACGTAAT
>JAZOSY010000065.1:0-1879 GCA_045657385.1 Faecousia sp.
GCTACGAAGAAACCGAGTTGTCTCCTCGGGTAATGCTGAATCTCGATTTTGCCCGGGCAAATATGAAGGCTAACATCTATGACCAAGCAGTTTTGGAGGGTGTCGCTACCACATTCCCCCAGACAGAAGATATTATTGAAAATGGCATTGTGACCGGCATGAAGCCCACAGATGTGCAAAAGATTTTAAATCTGAAGCACGCCTGGGAGTTTATTCTCGATAGGGATGTCCTGAGTTACGGAACAGACTACCACATTCTCTGCCACATCGCCAAGTTGGTAAACGAAGGGTTTTACTCAGACGGCGGGCGGATTCGTGGTGTGCCGGTTACTATCGGCGGTACAAGCTACATCCCTCCGCTGCCCATTGAAAATATTATTAAGGAAAACATCGACGCCATTATCCACGAGAACGTAGATGCAGTTGATACCGCCATTAAGCTGTGTCTGTACTGCATGAAAACACAGATTTTCAATGACGGCAACAAGCGTGCTGCCGTGATTTTCGCCAATCATTTTATGATCACCAAGGGACAAGGTCTGCTGGTGATCCCCCAAGAACACGTCCCGGAATTCAAGCGCCTGCTGGTTGCTAATTACGAAGACCGGGACAACGGCGAGATCGCAGAGTTTATGCGCACCCTTTGCTGGCGTACATTCTAAACAAACAAGCCCGACAGTTTTTTCTGCCGGGCTTTGCTTATCCTGTAATCGCTGCTATGTATTGCACGGTCTGGACATGTCCCATTGCAATACGGTTATGCCTGTTAAATGTCATAGTTCTTTGCCCATTTTGCTGTGATTATCCCTGTACTTTTTCTGCAAATCGACACAAATTATGGAAAACCAAAAAACTCCTCTTGACAAAAGACCACTTTGGAATATGATAATCAAGAAGTTGTTCTACGGAGGTGATTGCCCGTAATAAAGTATATCAAAAAACATTATCATTGGATCATTGCAGCGACCCTGTTTCTGATGATGGGTATTCGCGGCGGCATCGGCAACAACCTGAACGCTCTGCACATAATCCCCGTCACCCAGGCGTTGGATATTCCCCGGGCCCAATTCGCCCTGGCCGGCAGCGCCTGCTCCATCGTGGCTATGCTTTCCACTATGTTTTCCGGCGCACTGATCTCCCGTTACGGCTGCCGGACCTTAATGGCTATTTTCCTTTTGGTTGGCGCTACCTCCGCTTTCCTGATGGGCATGGCAAGCACTTATTCCATTTTCTTCTTGGGATATGTTCTTTGGGGTATGACCAACGGCTTCTGCAGTGATGCCATCGCCACAAGAATCGTCAGTGGCTGGTTCCACAAGCATAGAGGCGCCGTGCTGGGCGCGGTCGCTTCCGCCACCGGTTTGGGCGGCAGCATCGTGTGCATTTTTCAATCCGCTATGATCGAAAAATATTCCTACCACGCTTCCTATTATCTGGCTGCGATACTGCTGGTGTTCTGCTGCCTGCTGGTAGTGATCTTTATCCGCAAGCACCCCACCGATATGGGCCTGCAGCCCTACGGCTACGGTGAACAGGTTGCCCACACAAAGCGTGAACACGATGACCATTGGCACGGCCTTTCTATGAAGCAAATGGCAAAGACCCCGGCCTTTTATATGATGATCGCCGGCACCTTTATCAGTTGCGTTCTGCCGTATCTTGCCTTTAATGTGATCGTTCCCCACCTGCAGGATTGTGGCTTGACCGCTTCCCAAGCCCGCAGAATGCAGAGCATCTTGCTTTTGTGCCTGACCGGCTCGAAAATTTTGGCCGGTTTCCTGTGCGATGCCATCGGTGCAAGAAAAGTGGCCATTTTGTGTATGGCCTTTGATGTAGCCGGTATGATTCTGCTGACAATGGTCACCGGTATGACCTCCGC
>JAZOSY010000066.1:0-2964 GCA_045657385.1 Faecousia sp.
CATTTCCCCACCAACGAGAACATCAAGGACTACTCCAAGATCATCAACGACATCACCGAGGGCGGCGCTGACATCGCTTCCACCTCTCCCGGTTGGGCAGGCCATATGGCTTTCGTTGATCCCATCCCCGAGTTCATCGGCAGCGGCGACATCGAAGAGTGGCTGAATCAGCCCGCACAGATCGTTAAGCTGCACCCCATGACCATTATGCAGAACTCCCTGAACGGCACCTTTGGTCAGTCCGGCGACATCGCAAATGTTCCTCCCTGCGCCGCAACCATCGGACCTCTGGATGTTATGCGTGCTAAGGAGCGTATCGAAGTTCATGCTCTGGCTACTTGCGGTACCTTCTCCTCCTGGCAGAGAATGACCTCCCGTCTGTGTACTCACGGCCCCATCACTCCCTACCTGCCTTCCACCATGCTGCAGACCAAGAAGACTCAGGTCTACATCAGCGAAGAACTGGCAGCTCCCTTCGAGTGCTGGGAAAAGGTTGGTTACTAATTATTATTCTTAACTAACGGCAAGCGGCCACATCGCAGATGTGATGTGGCCGCCTTTTCCAAAAATAACCCAAAAGGGGAGAACACTATGTATATTGGTGTAGATCTGGGCAGTACCAACCTGAAGGTTGCCCTGTATGATGCGCAGCTTTCCTGCGTTGCGCAAAAAAGCGCCCCCGTGGAGTATATCCGCCAGGGCGAGTTCATTGAATTTGATGCTGAAAAATACTATGAAACCCTTGTGACTCTTTTGCGGGATTTGATCACCGACAATCCCTGCAAGGTGGCGCAAATCGCATTCACCGGCCAGGCCGAGTCCCTTGTTTGTCTTGACAAAGCCGGCAAGCCGCTGATGAATGCCATCTCTTGGATGGACGAGCGTTCGGGCGCTGAATGCGAAGAACTGGAAAAACAATTTTCCCAGGAAGAATGCCACCAAAAAACCGGTCAGCAGGCGATCCTGCCCACATGGCCGGCCACCAAGATCCTCTGGCTGCAGAAAAACCGCCAAGAGATTTTCTCCAAAGTCGCAACTTATATGTTACTGAAAGACTATATCGTATACTGCCTGACCGGCAGTATGTGCGGCGATATGTCCATCGCAACATTTTCTTTTTATTTTGATATTTACAACAAGTGCTATTGGGAAGAAATGCTGGATGCCATCGGTATTTCCGAAACCCAGTTGCCGCCTTTGGCAGAGCCGGGCACCGTTGCCGGCACATTGACAGAAGAGGTCGCCAAGGCGACCGGCCTGTCCGCAGACACAAAGGTGAACATCGGCACGCTGGATCATTTTGCCGGTATGATCGGCACAGGCAATATCGCCCCCGGCGGTATGACTCTGTCCACCGGCACGACCATGGTGCTGGCAACTATGACAGATGGCGTTCCCGAACCTTCCTGGGATATGGCGCTGCACTATGGTTTCCTGCCGGATACCTATGTGATGCTTCCTGTTATGGAAAGCGGCGGCGTGTGCTTGGATTGGTTCCGCCGCAGCTGTATGAACAATATGGATTACGATACCTTGAACAAAGAATTGCTGGCTTGCGAGGAGTCCGGGCTGCTGTTCTTGCCCTACCTGGTAGGCACTAACGCCCCGGAATTTGACCGGGAGGCGACCGGTGTGTTCTTCGGCTTGCGGCAGGAGCATACGGCGGCCCAAATGGCCAAGACCGTTATGGAAGGCGTCTGCTTCGTCCTGCGGAAAAACTGCGAGGACATTCTGAGCAAAGGTACGAAGATTACCAGCATTGTAGCCACCGGTGGCGGCGCAAAGAGCCCTGTCTGGTGTCAGTTGCAGGCGGATATTACCGGTTTGCCGGTAGAAGTGCCGGCTGTCACGGAAGCGGCCTGTTTGGGCGTTGCTATGCTGGCCGCCTGGAATGAAGGCCAGTACGAAACCCTGAAAACGGCCGCCAAAGATGTAAAAATGGTGCGTCGTTACGAGCCGAACCCCAGTGAGATCATCGAGAAGAAATACCAAAAGTTCTGCAAACTCTATGACGCAGCGCTGGAAATCGCAAGAATGTAAAATCAATACGGAGGGAATAAGTATGAAAACCTATACGATGAAAAAGGTAAACGGAACACCCGATTGGAGCAAGATCCCTGTTCTGAACATTGAAAATGTCCAGTGGACCGATCCTGTCGACATCACCGCTTGGGCCCAGCTGTGCTGGGATGACGAGGGCCTGTTTGTCCGTATGGAGGCCATCGAACCCAATATCCGTATGGAAGAGACTGGTCCGCAGGCCTGCACTTGCAATGATAGCTGTATGGAGTTCTTCTTCAGCCCCACCGAGAGATCTGACTATTTCAACATTGAGCTTAACCCCAATTGCGCCGTGTGGATCGGCGTTGGCACCGGCGGCAATATCAGCGATCTGATCCGCCTGCAGATCTCCAAATTCACCGAGAAGTTTCATACCAATGTGGAATTTACCGAAAAGGGCTGGGTGCTGACCTACAAGGTTCCCTTTGCCTTCATCAAACGCTTCTTCAATGACTTTGATGCAAAAGAGGGTAAGAAAATCCGCGGCAACCTGTATAAGTGCGGCGACAGAACCGTGAAGCCCCACTGGATGTCCTGGAACGAGATCGAGATCGATCACCCGTCCTTCCATTGCCCCGAGTTCTTCGGCGAGCTGACTTTCGGCGGCGAATAATATTGCGACAAGAAAAAGACCATCTCTTAAGAGATGGTCTTTTGTTTTTCTTTTGTGCGAAATTGAACGCGCTCAACAAAGCCGACGATCTTGCCGGAAAGGATAACACTCAACAGAGAAAAGCCGATTTTCCGAATGGGGATGTAGGACAAAGACAGAAGCAGCACGGAAAAATCCGAGATCATATAAACATATTCGATCTTCATCTTGTAGATACGGCTCAAACTCATAGCCAGCGCATCGTCACCGGTGGGCGCGCCGCCGATGCGCACGCACAAGCCGCAGCCGAG
>JAZOSY010000067.1:0-3531 GCA_045657385.1 Faecousia sp.
ATTGGGATGTCGCCAAGCGGTAAGGCACCAGACTTTGACTCTGGCATTCGTAGGTTCAAATCCTGCCATCCCAGCCATATGATCCGCTAGCTCAGCTGGCAGAGCAACTGCCTTTTAAGCAGTGGGTCCGGAGTTCGAATCTCCGGCGGGTCACCAAGAAAAGCCATACCACTTTTGTGGTATGGCTTTTCTTAATGGGGAACAGACGGAGATTCGAAAAACACAAATGCAATATGCCGGTGGCATATTCCTGACACCAGTTCGCAAACTGGTGGCTACCTTAATTTTCTCCCACGGTTGTGGGAGAAAATGCAAACGAATCTCCGGCGGGTGGTTCGTTGCAAATGAATCTCCGGTGAGGAGGTCGTTGCAAACGAATCGACCGCGCATTTATCCAATATGCTCCTCTCCCTCATACAACCCCTCCGTCTTGCCTGCGGCAAGCCACCTCCCCTTACACAGGGGAGGCTTTTTCGGGTCGTCGAGGACGCCGACCCCTACATTTTTCTCTTCCTGATACAAAAGAGCAGGCACCCAAAGGTGTCTGCTCCTTTATTTTACTTCACTTCCGAGCCGCCCCATTCTACCACCGTAAAGCCGGTGCGTTCAGGTGCTGTCAGGTCTTGCGATTCAAGGTTTACATAACTTTCCGCAGCCTGCCACGCCATAAACACGCGAATAACCGTATCCGGCGCGGGATCGATCTGCAGTTCGGCAGTCTTCGTGTAAACATCCGTCTGGAACGCGATCACATTGTAGGGATTTTGCTCCATCAGAGGCAGCCAGTAGACGATGAACTCGTTGGCCTCCTTGCGGTTAAGGCCCAACTTTTCCAGCGCCTGCTCCAAAAAGGCCGCGGTGTCCGCGCCCTTGACGCAGAAGCCCTTGGTCATATCCCATTGGGTATGGGTTTCGCCCTCCCAGTACAGATAGTTGTAGGTCTGCCCCTTGGCATCTGTCAGCGTACCATCGGGGGCGGCGGTCACATTCCAGCCGCCGTTGTAAGCAGGATAGGTGCTGGTCAAGACACCGTCAAAGTTCACTTTTACAGAGACATCGGTTTCTTCCTCCGGGTAGAGGTAGATCACTGGCTTGCCACACAGCATCGAATCAAATGTTAAATTGCTGGCTTTTACGGACAGGACATCGCCCTCCCAGCGGTTATTCTCTTTGTCGTAGTAGGTGTTTTCGTAAGTGCACTCGATCCGATCGCCCACGCACCAATCTTCCGACAGTGCACCATTGAGTTTAATGGTATCGGAGAGAAAGACGCCGCTCCAGATGGGTCTTACAAAGACACAGTTTGAATAAATCTCTGCGATCTCATAGTGTCCTACGGTGTTGCCGTCATACTTTTCCGCAGTTTCCTTGTCAATCCACCGATCGGTGTATTCCTCCTGGTGCACTGCAGAGGATAATTCCCATTTAGCCGCACGCGCCATCACCTGGTAGATCTCCGTCACCGGTCCTTTGAAGGTGACGCGAACGATACTGCCCACCTGAGCGCCAATGTCCTCCAAATAAGAAATATCGAGGGATATACGCTGATCGAAGTTGAAGATCGCGCAACCGGCAGTGGGTATCACCACAACGGAAGTGGGATATTCTTCCACCACAGTTGCGTAGAAAATGGTTTCCACTTCATCCTCTTCTTCATGCCAAAGGTCATCAATCGACTTGAAATTCTCCGGGAAGAAGTACACTTTGGTTTTATCGTAGGTGCTGGTTTCTGTTCTGCGATTCCAGTCCACGACCTTATAGGTCAGGGCGGCGTATTCCCTTGTGCCGCCATCCTTATAAGGGCCTTTCGGGACAGGCACAAAGAGAACGGCCAGAAAGATCACGATGGCAAGAACGATCAGAATCACTTTCTTTTTCATTATGGGTGCCTCCTTTCAGGTAAAACCTCAGCAGTTGGTCTCTGCCCAGTTCACAATTTCTGCGATGGTGTCAATCTGCGCTTGGGTCAGGGCCGCCTGGCCCTTATCGCAGCGGACAAAGCCATTGTCCAAATGGATCTGGTAGTTTTGGCCTAATTCCGTGTCGACCTTAAATTGGGCCATACATCTGCAGACCCGATTGGGGTCATAGTCCAGCTTGGCAAGCAGGTCGGTCAGGGTGACGGAATTTTCAAACCGGAATGTATACTCAGCACCGTCCATATAGAGCGTTGTCTGGGTGTTTAAGTCATAGAATTCTGCGGAGCTGGCAGAGGACAGCTGGGCGGCGGCCACCGTGTGGGTATGGTCGGCCATTTGTCCACCGTCCCAGCGAAGCTCAGAATCTATGTAGACCTGCACGCTCTTTTCGTCCTCGATCTCAGCATCCCGGCTCAACTCCAAAATAATATGCCACTTGGCCATATCGCAGGTGCCTACCTCCGGCACGATGCGGCTGATAGAAACAGCAAGCTTTTTGTCGGCGGTCTGCTCCACACTTTTTACATTATGGCGGACAGAGCCGCTGCCCTCTCCCAAAAGCACCAGAAGCAGATAGCTCTTTTCGAAAAATGCTTCGTCATAGCCGTTGCAGGCAGGCAAGGAGCGAATGGAATCGTGGTCGCTCAGCTCATCCTCGCTTTTGACCACATACACTTGGGGGTAGTTCTCCCCTTCTGCAGGGCTGCCTGTGTGGATATATTGGGCGTTACTCTTCACTTCGGCTGCGGTCTGCTTGCTGCCGTCTAAATTGGTAACAGCATCCGGCGTTTTGCAGCCGGCAAGGCCCAAAAGCAAGGCAAGGCCCAAAACGGCGGTCAATATTCTTTTCATAGCAATTCCTTTCTCTGTCAGTTCTGCGGAATGCCCAGCGCGTTATTCAGAAGCAGGCTTGTATCTGCGTCCATAAGGAAGCGCTCGTTGGTAGTTTGATTCACAAGGCTCAAGCCATCCAGCCGATAGACCGTTGCCGTGCCGTCTTCACCTATCACGGTGACCATATAGCCGCCGTACATAGGAGCGGCGCCATCCACCTCCGATGCATCGCCACACAGCGGATCGTCGGTGGTGGCATTGTTCCGGTCACCGGAGACGGCCGTAATGCTTTCCAAAAGGCTGGTGATCTCCTGAAAGTCCTCCACCAAGGTAACATTGTTGGAAAAACCCGCGCCGATGACTTCCACGGAGTTGGAGGCCATCATACCGCTGCTTTCGGGCAGACCTGTGGACTCCTGCTGTGTGGTATCTTCCGGCTCTGTTTTTTGATCGGAAGGCATTATAGGCTTCAGTGCAAACAGCAAAGCCGCACAAAACACCACCGGCACACAGGCCATCAGAATATGGTTTCGGCGCTGCTTCCGCTCTTTTATTCTTTTTTCACTGCGGCGGAACACCTCCGCCTGACATTCCATTAAATCTCTCATCGTATCCACTCACCATCCTTTCCCAGAATGACGCGAAGCTCCTTTTTGGCGCGATACAAAAGGTTATCCACCTGCTTGCGGTTTTTCTTCATAACCTTGGCGGCCTCCTCGTAGGTCATCTCGTCAAAGTAGATGAGGTGGACCGCCACGCGCATCTCCTGCGGCAGCTT
>JAZOSY010000068.1:0-2558 GCA_045657385.1 Faecousia sp.
GTCCAAGCGCGGTAATTGTTGGACCGTCGAGGACGCCGGTCCCTACAACCGGAGGCCAGTCCCTACAACCGGAGGCCAGACCCTACAAAAAATTATGCATTCTGCATTCTACATTTTTCCGGCCCAAAGGCCCGTAGAAAAAATACTGGACAGTTGCGAAAAGTGTTGTTATAATAAGGTTAACATAAATATAGGAGGAAGTTTCAATGAAATGTCCTTTTTGTGGCGACCAGGAGAGCAAAGTAGTCGACTCCCGCCAAACAGAAGATAATCAGTCCATTCGCCGGCGCAGAGAGTGTCTTGCCTGCCAGCGGCGCTTCACCACATACGAAATCGTGGAAAGCCTGCCCATCATCGTTGTAAAACGGGACGGCTCCCACCAGACCTTCGACCGCAACAAGATTCTGAACTCTATGGTTCGCGCTTTCGACAAGCGGCAGGTTGACGTGGCCGATTTGGATCGCATCACCACCGAAATCGAGCAGGCCATTCAGAATACTCTGGAGCGTGAGGTCACCACCGACGCCATCGGTCAGATGGTCATGGAGCGCATCAAGCCCTTGGACGAGGTTGCCTACATTCGCTTTGCGTCTGTGTACCGCCGTTTCCAGGACGTGCGTAGTTTTATCCACGAGATTGAAATGTTCCTTGAGGAAAAGTAAGGAGTTCCCCCAATGAAGTTTATCACCGGTTTGTTTGACCTGAACCTAAGTTGGCTGGTGCCGGAGCTGGGTGGCTTTATGGTCACGATTAAGACCCTGATGATTCTGGCGATGCTGGTTGGTCCGGTGCTGATGGTGGTTTTTGGTCTGCTGTATATGTTCAAAGCCCCAAAAGAGGCCAATTATCGCTTTGGTTTCCGTACATATTTCGGCATGGGTAGCACCGAGGCCTGGCAGTACACACAGCGGATTGCAGGTCTTGTGTTCACGGCTTTGGGCGGCGCACTGCTGATTGCTATGATTGTGGTGATGTGTTTCTTCGGAAAGCACGACCTGCTACGGAATGTGACCACCGCGGCCATCTGCCTTGGTATTCAGGCAGGCGCGCTGCTGATTGCCCGGATTGTGCTTGCAATTTTGATCAGCGTGTATTTTGACGGCTTCGGCGACCGCCGCAGATAAAGCGACAAAAGGGAGTGCGATGCGCTCCCTTTTTTTGTAATGCAGAAAGCAAAAGGTTCTTGGCTCCCCCTCTGGGGGAGCTGGCAAAAATCTTTGATTTTTGACTGAGAGGGTCGTACAATTCCGGGAAAACCCTCTCCGTCAGCCTGTTCGGCTGACACCTCTCCCAGAGGGAGAGGCAAGATTTCTCTCAACTCTCAATTTCTATCAGGAGTGATTTTATGAAGATCCGTTTTGCTGTTCCCGAAGATGTGCCGGGTATTTTAGAGCTTTTGCGGCAGGTTGGCCGCGTGCATTATGAGGGCCGCCCTGACCTTTTCCGGGCTGACGCCCAAAAATACGGCCCGTCCCAGGTGCTGGGTATGCTGAATAGAGCCGACACACCGGTGTTCGTGGCCATTGACAGGAACAAAGTCCGTGGTTACTGCATGTGCCAAATCCAATCCCACTACCGGGACACGGTGATTGCCGACCACACCACCTGCTACATCGACGATTTGTGTGTAGACAAGCGCCACAGAGGCAAGAAAATCGGCACAGCTTTGTATGAAGCCGCCCAATCCTACGCCAAGGAAAAAGGCTGCAAGGACATCACTTTGAATGTTTGGACACTAAACGAATCGGCCGTGAAGTTCTATGAAAATCTCGGCCTGAAACCCCGGAAAATCACTATGGAACAGACGCTGTAAAAATGCAAAATGCAAAGGGCAAAATGCAAAATTACAGCGTCATTGCGAAACCAGTCCGCAGACTGGTTGTGGCAATCCCCCAAGGAAACGCAACTGCCACCACCACCCCGTCATTGCGAGCCAGTGTTCACACTGGCGTGGCAATCCGTAACACCAGGAGAAACGGATTCCGCCCCAAGAGCACTTCCTCGCTACGCTCGGGCGCCACGGTCGCGTTGCTCCCTCGGAATGACGTGATTCGTTCTCAATTCTCAACTCTCAATTCTTTCCACCACCCCGTCATTGCGAGGAGTCGCTTGCGACGACGTGGCAATCCGGATTCCCACGTCGCCTACGGCTCATCGGAATGACACGGTAGGGGCGACCCCGAAAATCTCAATTTCCCAGGAGATTCTGTATGTTAGAAAAGAACAAAATTTATGAGGCCTGCGTCACCGACTATACCGCCGAAGGCATGGGCGTTGCCCATGTGGAGGGGTGCGCGGTGTTTATTCCCAATGCCATCGCCGGTGAGAAGTATATCATTCGGATTGAAAAGGCGGCAAAAACCTGGGCAGCAGGCAAAATTGTGGAGATTTTGGAAAAATCCCCTCACAGATTACAGCGAGAATGTCCCATTTCCGCCTCTTGCGGCGGCTGCGACTTCTGGCATATGGACTACGAGGAAGAAACGCGCCTGAAGGCAGAGCGCGTCCGCAGTTGCTTAAACCGCATCGGTGGCGAAGCCTTAACGGAAATGCCCATT
>JAZOSY010000069.1:0-10497 GCA_045657385.1 Faecousia sp.
CGATGACGTCAGCAACTGGATGATCGTTGTGGAAGAGGATAGCTCCATAACCGCTTATGGTCAGGGCATTTACTCGAATAATGCCGACCTGACCATCAGAGGTCCCGGAAAATTAACCATAAACAACAATACAAGCGGCAAAGTAGAATATAGTGGTGGATCCGGTATTGTGTTTGCCGCGGGCAACGGAGATATACTCACGCTCGCCGAGGACGCCGATGTGGATATCTACACCCACTCCGTAGTAGTTAAACAAGATGATAAAGGTAATGACGTTTTGGCGTTCGTAGCTTGTATTTGGATCGAGTCCGGCTCGCAACCTGTAACGATCGAAAATGGCGCAAAACTCGAGATGAGCAGTCCGAGCCGTGTGTCTTACAGTAGCGCTACGCTCACAATTGCCAATGATTACACCGACTATGTTGCGATCTACGGTGATGATCTGGCAACTGCTCCGCTCCTGACTACCACAGCCCTTGCGGATAAGAAATTCTTTAAGATCGCCCCGGGCTATGATGTGACCGTAACAAACGGCACAGCTAGTGTGACCAAGGCCTTTAAGGGCATGAATGTTACTGTAACACCCGACGCTGCTGAGGCCAATATGGGCTTTGCCTACTGGACTTCTGCTGATGTTCTGGGTGCAGGAAAGAACTACGACAGTTCTTATACATTCACAATGCCCGATGGTAAGGCAGTTACATTGACTGCTAACTACGGCGAATTGGCACAGGTAGCCTTGAGGGGCAGACTGTATGACGCGGTTAAGGGCGGCAAAACGCACTACTATACCGTTGCCGATAATGTGATCACTGAGAACGGCAATGCAAACAATTACAACATTTCGTTCGAGTGGGCAGAAGGTACCGATACAGTACCTACTGTGACCTTGAACAATGTTACATTACTGGGCACCTATGAGCACGGCGCAGTTATGAACGGACCTCACACGAATGATTTGGTCGTTCGCGTGTCCGGCACAAATACCTTGACACAGAATCAAGGTGGTCAGGCGTTCCGCTTCAGCGGTAATCACCTGACAGTGGAAGGTGTTCTCGATGAGCAGACCCAAGAGTACGGCACATTGAATCTGCAAAGTGACGGTCAGGTGCTGTATTTGGCGGCTCCCCACGCAACCTACCATCCGGGTTGGGATGCTTGGGATTCCAGCGTAGAGCATACAGTAACATTCAACAATGTGAACACAAATATGGCCGGCCCCGGCACAGGTGTTATCCGTGCTGAAAGTCTGTATCACCTCACATTTAACGGCTGTACCTTGAACCTGACGGCAAATCACGCAGGCGGCAACAGTGCGATCTATATTGACGGTGCGGGCAACATTGCGTTTAATAACACGGATGTTACCGTTCTGGCAGGACACACCGGCATACGAACCGGCGGCGACTTGACGATCAACGGCGGCACAGTTTCTGTTGGTACAGCCGTCGCTCCGACCCAAGCGGCCTTCAGCGTAAGATACCTTACCATCACTGATGCTACTGTAGAAGCGTTCGCAAGCGGCTATGTGTACGGTCAGGCAGGCGCAGCCAGAGAGTATGCACCGGATCTGAGCGGCTACACCTACGAGTATGCAGCAGTTCTGGCAAAGACCTACGATCAATACCTGGCAAATCCTGAGGGTTACGCCTACACAGCCGGTAGTGACACAAGAGGTATGGGTTACTTCCGTATTGAGCCGAAGGAAGTGAAGGTTACCATTACTTGGGGCGCTATGAGCTTCACTTACTCCGGCGCTACCTGGAACGTGGAAACCCACCAGTGGGAGGGCAACTGGGTGCCTGACGCAGGTGTATCCGAGGGCTTGGTATCCAACCAGATCCATGTGGAAAACGTCGGCACCGATACTGTGCTTGTCAGCTTCGAGTTCAGAACGGCACAGGGCGTGCTGAGCAGTCCCGTAACCGGCACCTTTGTAGATGGTGCAGACAATGCCTATGCGAACGGCTATAAACTGGTTCGTACCAGAGAGACCGATGCATTCCTGAATCTGGAAAGCCAGGCTGTTGAAGCATTTGACAATGGCACAACACTGGGTACAGTAATCGTCACAATTGACGCACTGACACCTGCACAAGGAGGAAATGCTTAATGAGCAATGAATTTGAAAATGAAAATGAAAAGAAAAAGAAGGGCGCGGTGCTCTTCCTGGGCAAAAAGGAAAAGATTTTTCTGATTATCATTGCTCTGATTACATTGATCGCCATTGGCGTAACCATCTGGGCGCTCTTCTTCCGAAAGAAGGAAGACCCCTCTGTTCCGTTGTCTCCGGACTATGCACCCCAGGAAACTGAGGGCAATGCAGAGCCGATGCCCGATAACGGCAACGACAAGCTGGACTCTCCTGACGGCGGCGGCGCAGTCAGCATCAGTTACACCAAGAATGTCGCTATCGACATTAGTGAAGAGAAGGCCATCTTGAATTTCGGCAATCCCCAGGAATCCACTCAGGATATGCTGGTACAGATTGTCATTCAGGACACCATTCTCGTTCAATCCGGCAGACTGACCCCGGGACACAAAGTGTCCCAGCTGGATCTGCTGGAAGGCGCAGCAAAGAAGCTTCAACCCGGCGGTTATGAGGGCAAGATCGTTGTCCTGTTCTATAACCAGGAGTCCGGCGAGAAGGCTATGCTGAACGCCGAAATCCCTGTCACCATTCAGGTGCAGAATTAAATTCGTTATCTTGTTGCGCGCCTTGGTAAAGGCGGGGCGCGCAACGATAAAAAATTCAAACAAATTATAACAAGGAGATTATGTTATGAAGAAGTTATTTGCTATCCTGTTGGCCGTTGCTATGGTCGCTGCTCTGGCCGTTGTTGCATCCGCAGACCCCATCACTGCTCTGGAAGACCAGACTATCGATGTTAACGGTACTTTCAATGCTTACGAGCAGACAGCTGAGTACAACCTGACCATTGGTTGGGGCACCATGAGCTTCACCTACACCGAGGCAACTGAGCAGTGGGACGAAGAAGCTCACAAGTGGATTGATGACGAGGCAGCTTCTTGGGCTGCTGAAGGCAACACCATCACCCTGAAGAACGACTCTTCCACCGCAGTGGCCGCTGAGTTCACTTTCGCTACCGAGGTTGAGGATCTGGTTGCTGAATTTACTTGCGACGACGAGGACGTTTTTGCTGATGATGTTCTGACCATGGCTGTTGCCGCTGAAGACACCACCGCTACTACCTACACCGTAACTATGACTCTGTCCGGCGACGTAGAGTTCAATACCGGCGTTATCGGCACCATCACTGTTGATCTGCGCTAATTACAAACGAATCGGTTAATATCCGTTGCAGGCTTTGCCTGCAACGGTTCCCCGAGCAATTTGTAGCAGGGCTTAAAACCTGTTAAAAAAGTTTAACCTATAAGGGTGCGGTCCTTTACGCCGCACCCTTAACGGGGAACAATCAATGTTTATCCGAATCCACCGCCCCGGCGGACTCCGATAAGCAATGATTTGCAAGTTGTCCCCAAGGCCCCCTATGACGAGGGGGCTGGCAAAAATCTTTGATTTTTGACTGGGGGAGAGATACTTATGACGTTGTTTCTCTCCCTCCGGCTTCTGCTTCGCAAAAGCCACCTCCCTCATCAGAGGGAGGCAAGGGCAGCGCACCGCTCCCGGCGCGTTCCGATAAGCGTTGATTGAACAACATCCCAACACCCCGTCATTCCGAGGGTGCGCAGCACCCGTGGGAATCCGTTCTTTATAGTGTACGGATTGCCACTTCCAAGGATATTACGGATTGCCACGTCGCCTGCGGCTCCTCGCAATGACGTGAAAGGTTTCGCAATGGCACCAATTATTTTGTAATCCTTTTCATACTTCGGTAAAGGTGAGGTATGAAAGAAAATAAATTAAACATTATTTTATAAGGAGAATGTATTATGAAAAAGTTATTTGCTATTCTGCTGGCAGTTGCTTTGGTTGCTGCTCTGTCCGTAACCGCAATGGCTGCTGACAATGCCGGCGCTTCTCTGGAAGGCGAGTCTTCTAAGGTTGTTAAGGGCATTTACGCTGCCGGCGCTGATGTTGATCAGTACAAGGTTGCCATCACTTGGGGCGACATGCAGTTCACTTACGCTGCTGCTCAGAGAGTTTGGGACACCGACAACTACGAGTGGGACACCACTCAGGCTGCTGGCTGGTCTGTTGTTGAAGGCAAGACCAACACCATCACCGTAGTTAACCACTCCAGCGAAGCTATCACCGCTACCTTTACTTGGACTGCTGCTGCTAACTTCACCGGAGTCGGTGCTAACTTCACCGATAATGCAGGCGCTGCTCTGACCGGCAACGCTCTGTCCGTTGGCAGCGCTGCTACTAACAACGCCGCTGTTACCGAAGTTGCTAAGTTCATGCCCACCGGCACTCTGGATGCTTCTGTTTCCAGCCTGACTGACCTGGGCTCCATCACTGTTGCCATTTCCTAATTACAACAACCGCTTGCAGGCAAACGCCTGCAAGCGGCAAACAGAATCATAAAGTGATTTGATTCCAACGGGTCTGTGCTCCTTTACAACACAGACCCGGAGGAATTTATCATTTTTTATCCAAATGCACTTAATAAGCGGATTTCGATAAGAAATGATTTCTTTTAGGAGATAGTTATATGAATAAGAAATTTTTAATCGCGGCTGCTGCTATCTGTGTGGTGGCGATTGCGGCTATGATTGTGGCACTGAGCATTATGCCGAAAAATGAACAGAAGAAACCGGCAGAATTTACACCTCCTCCCTTTGAGACTGCGGCCCAAACGGGTATGCCCACGGTGGATGACCCCAGCTGGAACAAGATTTTCCAGAGCGGTATGAGCTTTGTGGCTTATATGAGTGGCAAGGTTACCATCGACAATGGTGCGGCTGATTTGTATTTCACCAATGACGCAAGCAACAACGCCTGGCTGAAGCTGCGGATTACGGACGAAGAGGGCAATATTTTGGCAGAGACCGGCCTGATCAAGCCCGGTGAGTATGTAAAGACGGTGAATTTTACTACCGTGCCGAAAAACGGCCAAAAGCTCATAATGAAAATTATGGGCTACGAGCCGGAGACTTATCACAGCATCGGCGCTGTGAAGCTCAACACCGTAGCAGGATAAAAATCAACCCCCGAGGAAATTCCCCGGGGGTTTCGCTTATTTCATAAACTTATCCACTGCCTGGCACAGGTCATCGATGGCGCTGTCGTCACCGGCGGCCACCGCGTCCACCATACAATGGTGGATATGATCCTTCAAAATCACCTTGCCCGTATTATCCAGCGCGGAACGGACTGCCGCCAACTGAATCAGCACCTCGGAGCAATCGTAGCCCTCTTCCACCATACGCTTGACCTTCTCCAGATGGCCGATGGCGCGTGCTAAGCGGTTGACCACCGCCTTCTGATTCTCGTGGACATGGCCGTGGGAATGGGAAAGACCGTGGGCGTGCATATAGGAATGTTCGTGATTCTCTTTCTCCATTGCTTAAGCCTCCTTTTTGCATATCATACCCTATTTTTGCGGAAGTTGCAACCCCTGATGGGGGTTCTTTTTTGTGGCGCGGTTTTCCGCCGGGCATATACTGCATAGGAGGTGATGTTATGGCCATTGTAGGTATGCCGATCACGACGGCCCAGGTGCAGCAGGCAATCGGGGCGCTTGTGGCGAAGTACCCCTTTTGCCGGTCCGAACTGCTGGAAAGGACGGTGTTTCAGCGGCCGATTTTAACGCTGGTGATTGGAAACGGGCCCCGAAAGGTGATTTTCTCTGCGTCCCATCACGCAAATGAGTGGATTACGACCCCGGTGCTTTTGAAATTTGCCGAGGAATTTGCGGAAGCCATTCAAAGCGGCGGTCAAATTTATGACCGGGATGCGGCAGAACTTGCCCGGGCGGTTACCATTTATATGGTGCCATTGGTGGACCCGGATGGGGTGGACCTGGTGACCGGGGCAATCGCGCCGGGTAGTATTCAGTATGGCTGGGCGGAGAATTTGGCAGCAAATTACCCGGATATTCCGTTTCCCGATGGGTGGAAGGCAAATCTGTTGGGTGTGGATTTGAATTTGCAGTATCCGGCCGGTTGGGAACAGGCGCGGCGCATTAAGTTTGCCCAGGGCTACACCCTGCCCGGCCCACGGGATTTTGTGGGGGTATCGCCCTTAAATCAGCCGGAGTCCCGGGCGCTGGCGGACTACACCCGGTTTGTTGACCCGGCGCTGGTGCTGGCGTTTCATTCCCAAGGCAAGGAGATTTATTGGCAATTTGGGGGCGTTTTCGTGCCGGGGGCGGAGGAGTTGGGGCAAAAAATGGCCGATGCCAGCGGTTATCGGCTGGCCAATGTGCCGTACCAATCGGGGTTTGCCGGCTACAAGGACTGGTTCATTCAGGAATTTGGGCGGCCCGGCTACACCATCGAAGTGGGGCAGGGGGTTAATCCGTTGCCCATCAGCCAGTTCGATGAAATTTATCGGGATAATTTGCCGATTTTGGTGATCGCAGCCGCCGGGGAATAGGGAAAACGGCTTGCATTTTTTGCCTGAGATGGTATAATAAAACCATCTTAAATCATTCTCGAAACGCAAAGAGGGAATGACGCCACAACCCCTGTGGCAGAACAAAAGGAGGATATTGTTGTGAAAACTTTGAATGTACTTGGCATCGTTTTTGCCTGGATTATCAGCATTGTGCTGGTTGTGGCTCTGGTGGTGACACCTGTGGTTATGTCTGCGATGTCCCTGCTGAACCCCAAAACCCTGACCGCAGTTTTGACCGAAACGCTGACCGCCGAGCCGCGCGAATCTGCAGACGCAAGCGGTGCTGTGGACGGCGCGGAGATTATGTTGCTGGCGACTGATTCTGATACCGCTACAAAGAACGATAGCGCAGAAGCTTTGATTACGCCGGAGATGGTGAAGGATTTGCTGGGCGTAGAAGTGGATGAGAAAGGCCTGAAAGAGGTGCTGGCATCCGACCCCATGCAGGAAGTGTTGAGCGCATACACCGAGGACCTGACAAATGTGATTACAGGCGACGGTGAGGCAAAGTTCAATGGCGACGAAGTTAAGAAAATCGTCAACAAAAATCTGGACGAAATTGTAGAAGTTCTGCAGAAGGTTAGCCCCGAACTGGCTGAAAAGTCGGTGGAAGAGCTGAGAGACCAAATCCGCACGACAGTTGAGGATAAGGCAGATTCCTTCGTGGAAGTGTTGCCGAACCCGGAAGAAGTAAAGGAAGATTTGGTGAATGAAGTGCCTGTGGCTGAGGATGTGCTGAATATCCTGGCAAAGAAGAATCTTCTGAAATGGGGATTGATTGGCGCGCTGGTCGTACTGGCTGTGATTATTTTCTTCCTGCGATTCCGCGGATTCAGAGGCTTGCGTTGGCTGGCTGTTGACCTGTTCGTAGCTGCTGGCATTGGTGCCGTCGTGTGCGTTGCGCTGGTTGTCATCAGTCCGATTGTTTTGGCAAGTCTGGAGAAAAATGGCGTGGCCGCTGTTTCTGCGTTGCTGAGCGCTGTTATAGCAACCCTTACAAGCGGTTTGATTTGGAGATATGCCGTTATGCTGGGCGCTGGCGTTGTGCTGTTGGTTGGCTATATTGTACTTAAGAGAATCGGAAGAAAATCTGCGGCTGTTGAGGTGTCTGCAGAAGAACCTGTGGCCCTGGAAGAATCCGTGGATACGGAAGAACCTGTGGCTGTGGAAGCACCTGCCGAAGAAACGGAAGTTGCTGAAGAAACCACTGCAGAAGAAGCTGAAACTGTATAATCAAGCAAAAACCCTTGCAAGAAACTGCAAGGGTTTCTTGCGTTTTTTGGGAATTGTGGTATACTGGTGTAAAGAAAAGGAGGTTTTTTATGAAAAAAGAGTCTTTATGGCAGGCACTGAAGTATAGCCTGTTTTCTATCTCCGCAGGTGTGATTCAGGCGGCCAGTTTTGCGCTGCTGTTCAATGTATTGATGAAAGGCAATCAGAATTTGTACTGGGTCTGCCATGTTGCGGCGTTGATTCTGTCGATTTTGTGGAACTTTACCCTCAATCGGAAATTTACATTCCAGTCAGCAACCAATGTGCCGATTGCTATGCTGAAGGTGGCGGCTTTCTATTTGGTGTTTACGCCTGCGTCCGCTTGGCTGGGACAACTGCTGGTCAATATGGGTTGGGCCGGTTTGCTGGTAGAGGCACTGACCATGGTGGCAAACTTTATTTTGGAATTTCTGTACTTTAAGTATGTTGTTTTCCGGGATAAGAAATAATAACAAACCCCTTGCAAGTTTTGCTGTTTAATGGTATTATATATTAGATGACTATGGCCCAATTTGGGTTATATAAAATAAGGAGGAACACTATGACTTCCAGTGAAAAGAAACAACTGCAAATCACTGCCTGCAAAGTTCGTATGGGCGTAATTGAGTCCACCTACGGCGCAAAGGCAGGACACCCCGGCGGCAGCTTGTCCGCAGCAGAGGTGTATACCTATCTGTACTTCAAAGAAATGAACATCGATCCGAAAAACCCCAAGTGGGAAGACAGAGATCGCTTTGTTCTGTCCAAGGGCCACACCACTCCCGGTCTGTACTCCGTATTGGCTAACCGTGGTTTCTTCCCTGTGGAAGACCTGCCCACATTCCGTCACATCGACTCCTACCTGCAGGGCCACCCCAACATGAACACCGTTCCCGGTGTTGATATGTCCACCGGTTCTCTGGGTCAGGGCGTTTCTGTGGCTACCGGCATGGCTCTGGCTGCCAAGCACACCGGCAAGACCACCCGCGTCTACTCCCTGCTGGGCGACGGCGAGATCCAGGAGGGTCAGGTTTGGGAAGCTTGCATGGCTGCTGCTCACTACAAGCTGGACAACCTGTGCATCATCATTGACAACAACGGCCTGCAGATCGATGGCAACATCGCTGATGTTATGAGTCCTTATCCCATCGTGGACAAGTTGGTAGCATTTGGCTTTGAGGTTGCTGCTGTTGACGGCCACAACTTCGATGAACTGGAAGCCGCATTCAACAAGGCAAGAGAAACCAAGGGCAAGCCCTTCGCCATCGTGATGAACACCATCAAGGGCAAGGATGTTTCCTTCATGGAAAACGATGCCGGCTGGCACGGCAAGGCTCCCAACGACGCTGAATATGCACAGGCCATGACCGAACTGAAGGCCAAACTGGCAGAATTGGAGGCATAATTATGGCAGATATGATTAAAATTGCAACCCGTGACAGCTACGGCAACGCTCTGAAAGAGCTGGGCGCCGAGTTCGATAACCTGGTAGTTCTGGATGCCGACCTGGCAGGCGCTACCAAGACCGGTACATTTAAGAAGGCTTTCCCTGACCGTCACTTCGACTGCGGTATCGCTGAGGCCAACATGATCTGTATGGCTACCGGTATGTCCACCGCTGGCTTGGTGCCTTTCGCAAGCTCCTTCGCTATGTTCGCAGCCGGCCGTGCTTTCGAGCAGGTTCGTAACTCCATCGGTTACCCCCACCTGAATGTGAAGATCGGCGCTACTCACGGCGGTATTTCCGTTGGTGAGGACGGCGCATCCCACCAGTGCTGCGAGGACTTCGCTCTGATGCGTTCCATCCCCGGCATGACCGTTATCTGCCCCGCTGACGACATCGAGGCAAAGGCTGCTGTTCGCGCTGCTTACGAGATGAACGGCCCTGTTTACCTGCGTTTTGGCCGTCTGGCAGTGCCCGTATTCCACAAAGAAGGCTTCAAGTTCGAAATCGGCAAGGGCGAGATCCTGCGTGAAGGCACCGATGTTGCCATCATCGCAAACGGCCTGCTGACCTACGAAGCAATCGAAGCCGGCGAAAAGTTGGCTGAAATGGGTATCAACGCTATGATCATCAACATGGCTACCATTAAGCCTCTGGATGAGGAACTGGTTATCGCTGCTGCCAAGAAGTGCGGCAAGGTTATCACCTGCGAAGAGCACTCCATCATCGGCGGCTTGGGTGAAGCTGTTTGCGGCGTTCTGTCCGAGAAGTGCCCCACTCCCGTCAAGCGCATCGGCGTGAACGACGAGTTCGGCCACTCCGGTCCTGCTAAGGACCTGCTGAAGCAGTTCGGCCTGTGCTGCGACCACATTGTGGAAGTTGCAAAAGAGTTCTGCGGCAAGTAAGAAATAATCGAACCCCGGATGTGAAACCACATCCGGGGTTTTTATAAGCATAAGAAAAGGGTGTGCTTACCGCACACCCTTTATGTATTAGATACGGGCAACGCCGGTGGCTCTTGCAGCCTCGGCAACAGCCTTGGCAACGGCAGGACCTACGCGCTCGTCAAAAGCGGCAGGAATGATGTAGTCCTCGGTCAGCTCCTCGTCGGAAATGAGGTTTGCCAGCGCGTGGGCGGCAGCCATCTTCATCTCCTCGTTGATGTCAGAGGCGCGCACATCGAATGTGCCACGGAAGATGCCGGGGAATGCCAGAACATTGTTGATCTGGTTGGGGTAGTCGCTGCGGCCGGTGG
>JAZOSY010000070.1:0-8398 GCA_045657385.1 Faecousia sp.
GCTAGTGTAGCACAGTCGGTAGTGCATCTCACTCGTAATGAGAAGGTCGCCTGTTCGAGTCAGGTCACTAGCTCCAACTAAAAGCCAACCCTATTTGGGGTTGGCTTTTAGTTTTGCAACGACCTGACTCGAAAGATTGAATGCGACGCGGACGAGCGTCGCCCGATGCGGCTTGACGCATCGGAACAATAATTTGCGAAGCAAATGCAAACGAGTCAGGTCACTAGCTCCAGTAAAATCCTCACCCTAACGAGGTGGGGTTTCATTTTTTGGTGACTGTATATAGTACAAATTTGCAAATTTTTTACGGAAATTTTCAAAAAAATCTTTACGTATGAAAATACAGGGTGTATAATAGGCGCGGTAAGATTTTTTTGGTTTGCAAAAGAGGATTACCTGATTCAATTTTGGAGTGTGATAATATGAAACTGATTATCAAAAACGACTACAATGAAATGAGCGCTTGGGCCGCCCAACATATTGCTGATGCTATCAACAATCACAAGGAAAACCGTCCCTTCGTACTGGGCTTGCCTACCGGTTCTTCTCCTCTGGGTGTCTACCGCAACCTGATTGAAATGAATAAGGCTGGCAAGGTTACCTTTAAGAATGTTGTAACCTTCAATATGGACGAGTATGTTGGCCTGCCCAGAGAGCACGACCAGAGCTACTGGTATTTTATGCATGACAATTTCTTCAACCACATCGACATTCCTGCCGAGAATATCAACATTCTGAACGGTATGGCTGAAGACCTGGAAGCAGAGTGCCAGCGCTATGAAGACAAGATTGCTTCCTACGGCGGCATCGACCTGTTCCTGGGCGGCAGCGGTGTTGACGGCCACATTGCATTCACCGAGCCTTTCACCTCTCTGTCTTCCCGTACCGGCGTTCGCGCCCTGACCGAGGATACCCTGATCGTGAACTCTCGCTTCTTCGACAATGACCCCAACAAGGTGCCCAAGACTGCACTTTCCGTTGGCGTTGGCACTGTTTGCGATTCCAAGCAGGTGCTGCTTGTTATCAACGGCCACAACAAGGCTCGCGCCCTGCGCCATTGCGTTGAGGGTGGCGTAGACCACGCTTGGACCATCAGCGCTCTGCAGATGCACCCCGACGGAATCGTTGCATGCGACGAGGCTGCCTGCGGCGAACTGAAGGTTGATACCTACAAGTACTTCAAGGAAATTTACAAGAACGAAAAGTAAAGAAATACCTTAAAATGCTCACCCATCCGGGTGAGGATTTTTTGCTGTGGAAAAATATACAATTATTTAAAATATACTTGAATATTCAAAAATAATGTGATAATATACATTCCGACGGTGCAGTATCCTAGTCAAAACTATTTACTCCCAGGTAGGGCCTAAAAATCCTATAAAGGGCATATCGATGAAGTCCCTGGTGTCTGCTTTTTGCGCCCAGCTTAGGGTGGATGCTGGGGGTTAAGGATTTCGGGCGCGCTCCAATGGCATGGAGCATACGACCCGGTTTCCGTGGAGACCTGGTGTTGTGCGACGGAAGTTGTGAACTCCCATTTTGGGAAGCCGCTTTCGCGTACGAGCTGGGTATGAACCTGCAATGTGGTGCACAGAATCGTGTGCTGCGTGCAGTGTAGCCTGCCTTGAGTGAACATGTGGGGAAAGGGGATCTCTCAGCGGCCGATAATGGCCATATCGCTGCTGTTATTGCCCCTGGAAACCATGTTTGCAAAAGAGGATAAGAGTTTATGGGTTTTGCAGTGGAAAACACCTAGGCTGTCAGTTTTGGGCAGGCAGGGGATTGCAGTACGGACTAAGTGGCAATCGGGTATTCAAATTTGGCAACACTTGAGCTGGCGAATCAAACGGAAACGGCCTGCGCGGCAACGGCAGGTTTCGCCTGGGGAAAACCAACCCGACCTAAGCCGTAAGATTTATCCTGCCTGCCGCCGTTATTATTATGAAAAATTATGAAAAAGGGGATAAGACAAGTGTCTAAATCCGACATAGACTCGAATAAGAAGAAACATAATAAGACAATCCGTTGGGTTGTCGCGATTTTTTTAAGTACGATTATTGTATCTGCGCTGATCACGCTGATCTCTGAGGAGATCATGGCCTCCAGCTCTATGGCGATTGCATTTGTAATTCTGCTTGTGATCGTCTTTTTGGGCATTATCGCCGATATTGTTGGTGTGGCGGTCACTTCGGCCGATGAAAGACCGTTCCATTCCATGGCGGCTCACAAGGTGCCCGGCTCCAAGCAGGCCATCAAGCTGATCCACAATGCTGAGCGCGTCAGCTCCATTTGTAACGATGTGATCGGTGATATTTGCGGCGTTGTTTCCGGTTCTGCTGCTGCCACCATCACCGCGCAGATTTTGGTTGATTTTGAATTTACATTTCCCAGAGTGATCTCTCTAGCTATGTCTGCATTGGTCGCCGGCCTGACAGTTGGCGGTAAAGCCATCGGCAAGACCTACGCCATCGGCTCCTGCACCCAGATCGTGCTGGCTACCGGTAAGGTGATCTGGGCATTCCAGAGCCTGTTCAAACGGGAAAAGAACAAAGATTAAGGGTATTTTACTGTGGATCTACAGAATATTCGCGGCCATAAGCAATTGGCCGAACTGAGCGAGGAAGAGCGCGCTCTGCTATGTCAGCAGATCCGTGAATTTCTCATCGAAAATGTCTCTCAAACAGGCGGCCATTTGGCATCCAATTTGGGTGTTGTGGAACTGACGGTTGCCATTGAAACCGTCTATGACACCGAAAAGGACCGCCTTGTTTTTGATGTGGGACACCAGTCTTATGTGCATAAAATTCTAACCGGACGCCAGTCCGGCTTTGCTGCTTTGCGGCAGTTTGGCGGCATGGCAGGATTCCCGAAACCTTCTGAAAGCAACACCGATGCTTTTGTAGCAGGCCATGCGTCCAGTTCCGTTTCCATCGCCTTGGGTATGGCCCGGGCCAGAACCGTGCAAGAGGAAAACTATAATGTGGTTGCTCTTATGGGCGATGGTGCGGCTACAGGTGGTATTGCCTATGAGGGCCTTAACGATGCGGCTGTAAGCAACGAGCCTATGGTTATTATTTTGAATGATAATGCCATGTCCATCGACCACAATGTGGGTGGTATGGCATCTCATTTGCGCGCTCTGCGAACTAAGGAGCGATACCTTGGCATCAAACGCCACACAAAAGACTTCCTGGATAAAGTTCCCGGAGGTAAAGGTATCTCAAAAGTTTTGCGCTCTGTTAAGGATAAAGTCCGTAGAATGCTGATTCCCACAACGATTTTTGAGAGTATGGGATTCACCTATTTAGGACCTGTGGACGGACACGATACGGAGAATCTGATCCGACTTCTGTCTGTAGCTAAGGATATGAAGCGCCCCGTTGTGCTGCATGTATTTACCCAAAAAGGAAGAGGCTACGCGCCTGCCCAGGAACACCCTAAACTGTTCCATGGCATCGGTAAATTTGACCCCAAAACCGGTGAACCCATTTGTTCGTCCTCACCTTCTTTTTCCGACCATTTTGGCAATACAATGGTGGACCTGGCACAAAATGAGCAGAAACTTTGTGCCATCACTGCGGCCATGCCCGGCGGTACAGGCCTGCTTGATTTTAAGAAACAGTATCCAAATCGGTTTTACGATGTGGGTATTGCGGAGGAACATGCTGTTTCCATGGCCGGCGGTCTTGCCAAGCAGGGAATGATACCGGTAGTAGCGGTGTACTCCACATTCCTGCAACGTGCCTACGATATGATTCTGCAGGACATTTGCATGCAAAACCTGCATGTGGTTTTTGCAGTTGACAGAGCGGGTTTAGTGGGTGAAGATGGTGAAACCCACCACGGTATTTATGATGTGGGATTTCTGCGCCATGCACCGGGACTCACGGTTTTGTCACCGGCTTCCGGCGCTGAACTGGAGGATATGCTCCGTTGGGCTGTTTTGGAACAAAACGGCCCTGTGGCAATCCGCTACCCCCGTGGCGGTGATAGAGGGTATTCCGATTCCGCTTGGGTGTCCACGCCCAATCACGCCTTTACCAGTCACCGGGCAGGTAAGGATGTTACCCTTATCACCCATGGTGTTATGCTGAAAAATGTAATGAATGCGGCTGACCTTTTGGCTGAGCAGGGCATCGAAGCCAATGTGCTGCGCCTTTTGAACCTATCTGCGTTGCCTGCGGCAAAAATCGCGGCTAATCTGCCCCAAAACGGCCGCGTGGTAATTGTGGAAGAGGTTAGCGCACACTGCGGTATTGCCCAGGAATTGGCCTGCGAATTGCAGAAAATCCGCCCCGATTGCTCTTTCGATAGCATCGATTTGGGGAATCGGTATGTACCCCACGGTAGCTTGGATGCACTGTACACCCACTGCGGATTAAGTGCGGATGCCATCAAGA
Organism: Faecousia sp.; assembly: GCA_045657385.1. Lineage (GTDB taxonomy): Bacteria > Bacillota > Clostridia > Oscillospirales > Oscillospiraceae > Faecousia. The sequence continues at coordinate 4,401 of JAZOSY010000070.1, forward strand.
ATTTTGTTATGGAGGTGTGTTCCCGTGAAAATTAAAAAGCGGCTGGATGTTCTGCTGGTTGAACAGGGACACGCCGATACCCGTACCAAAGCCCAGGCCATCATTATGAGTGGCTTGGTCTATGTCAACGGCCAGAAAGCGGATAAACCCGGTACCTCCTTTGAGGAAACCGTATCGATTGAAGTTCGCAGCGGTACTTGCCCCTATGTAAGCCGTGGCGGCCTGAAGCTGGAAAAAGCCTTGCGTGACTTTGGCGTTAATCCGGAAGGATATGTGTGCAGTGACTCCGGCGCATCCACAGGCGGATTCACCGATTGCCTGCTCCAAAAGGGTGCAAGTAAAGTGTTTGCCATCGATGTTGGCTACGGTCAATTGGACTATAAAATCCGCTCCGATTCCAGAGTCGTGGTGATGGAGCGCACCAATATCCGCTTTGTAACACCGGAAGATTTGGGCGAACCATTGGATTTGTCCGTCATTGATGTGAGTTTTATTTCCTTGCGGATCGTTTTGCCTGCAATTAAGAACCTTTTGAAGCCTACAGGTCAGGTTCTGTGCCTGATCAAGCCTCAGTTTGAGGCCGGCAGGGAAAAAGTGGGTAAAAAGGGCGTAGTCCGTGACCCGGCGGTGCATAAGGAAGTGCTTGATAACTTTGTTGCACTCACCGAAGAACTGGAATTTACCATTCTGGGCTTGACCTTTTCACCGGTAAAAGGCCCGGAAGGAAATATTGAATTTTTGGCACACCTGACATTGGATGAAAAGGAAGGCATTGTGCCGAATACTGGTGCGGTGGTTGCCGCAGCCCACGAAACATTAAAGGGGTGAGATCGTGAAAAGAGTTATTTTGTCTCCCAATCCCTATCGGGATAAGAATTTCCAAACACTGCGCGAAGCGATGTCGGTGTTGCAGGAAGCTGGCATTGAAACCCGTGTGTGTCTGCCTTTCGAAGTAGACAGAACCTATGATTTGCCCCGGGATATTCGCTTTTCCCGTATGGACAGGGAACTGCCCAACGCAGATATGGTGATTTGTTTTGGTGGTGACGGCACACTTTTGCATATGGCAAAAGCGGCCACAAGACAGGGCGTACCCGTTTTGGGCGTAAACATCGGTACTATGGGCTTTATGGCGGAGCTGGAAAGCACCGAGCTGGATCAACTGGCCAGAATTGCAACAGATGATTATACCATTGATAACCGCATGATGCTGGATGTAACCGTTCAGCGCGACCGAGATATTATCTTCCATGACCTTTGCTTAAACGATGTGGCTATTACCAAAGGCGCTGTGGCCAGAATCGTGCATTTGGAAGTGAAATGTGACGATGTCCAGGCTATGGAGTGCGGCGGTGACGGCATTATCGTGGCAACTCCCACAGGCTCTACTGCTTACAGCCTTTCTGCCGGCGGCCCCATCGTAGAGCCGGATGCCCATAGCATTTTGATTACGCCTATCTGTGCCCATGATGTGGTTAGCCGTTGTATCGTGGCTTCCGATAAACGGAAAGTTACCGTGGCCATGACCCGTAACGCACGCCGCAATGCCTATCTGTCCGTTGATGGCGGCAAGGCGCTTCGTATGAATATGGGCGATGTGGCCATGATTCATAAATCGAATCTTTGCGCCAAACTGGTTCGCTTGAAGCAGCGCAGTTTTTATGATGTAGTGAATATGAAATTCAAAGTAGGACGAGGTGAATAAGGTGAAAAGTCAAAGACAGGCTAAAATTTTAGAAATTATCGCCAACAGAAATGTAGAAACCCAGGAACAACTGTTGGCTGCCCTTCAGGACGAAGGCTTCCGTGGCACACAGGCCACCATTTCAAGAGATATTAAGGAATTGCGGATTGTCAAGGAACTGACAAGCCTTGGAACATACCGCTATACCACATCTTCCAATGAGATTTCGGGTACATTTACATCCCGTATGAACACCATTTTCAGAGAATGTGTAGTTAAATTTGACTATGCCCAGAACATTGTTGTGATTCACACCATTCCCGGACTTGCATCTGCAGCCGCCTCGGCCATCGACGCTATGAATATGAGTGCCGTTGTAGGAAGCCTTGCCGGTGATGACACCGTGATGATTGTTATGCGCGATATGAATGCTGCAGCTTCTTTCTGCGGCGAAATCAGAAATTTGCTGAATTAAAGGGGGAATAAGCGTGCTGAGTCTTCTGCATATTGAGAATATTGCGGTTATTGAGTGCGCAGACATCTCTTTTGATGCAGGTTTTAATGTGCTGACCGGCGAAACCGGTGCAGGTAAATCCATTGTGATCGATGCGATCTCGGCGATCTTAGGTGAGCGTGCCTACCGGGATATGATCCGCACAGGCACAGAGAAAGCCTCTGTACGCGGCGTGTTCACAGATGTGCCGAACCTGCCTTGGTTCGAGGAAAACGGCGTACATTACGACGAGGAGGTCGTGGTCCATCGTGAGATTTTTCTTGACGGCAAGAATATCTGCCGCGTCAACGGCACATTGGTTTCCGTGTCCATTTTGCGGAAACTTGGCATTCAACTGATCAATATTCACGGCCAGCACGATTCTGCATCGCTTTTTGATGAGAATAACCACCTGATGCTCTTAGATGCCTTCGGCAATAACGAGGACATCAGAAACGAATATGCTGAAAAGTTTGAAAACCTCAGCAAGCTCCGTCGTGAGATCGCCCGAATGACAATGGACGAGGGTGAAAAACTCCGCCGCATGGAGACCCTGCGTTTCCAAATCGACGAAATATCCAAGGCGAATTTGCAAGTTGACGAGGATACCCAGCTGGAGCAACGCCGCAAACTCTTGCAGAATTCCGAAAAACTCAGCGACGGTATGAATGCGGCGGTTGCCTGCTTGTACGGTGATGATGAACAGGACGGCGCGGCATCGCTTCTTTCCGAAGCAGAGCGTGAACTGTCCAGACTTCTTAAGTATACCGATGTCTATTCGGAGATTCATGCGCGCGTTACAGACCTCATGTACCAAGTTCAGGATGTGGCGGAGGAACTCCGGGATGCTAAGGACGATTTAAGTTACTCTCCCGATGAATTGGAAGAAATTGAGTCCAGATTGGATATTATCCACAGACTGCGTCGGAAATACGGAGCAACCTGTGAAGAAATTTTGTCGTATTTGGAATCGGCCCAGAAAGAACTGGACGAGATTGCATTTGCAGACGATACCCTGGCACTTTTGCAGAGGAAATGCGACAAGGCCGAAGCAGAAGTGAAAGAATGCGCTCTTCGCCTGCGTGAAAGCAGAAAGGCCGCATCCGTTCTCTTAACAGAGCGGATTCTCTCGGAACTTGCCCAACTGGATATGCCGAAAGTGCAGTTTGCCTGCCAGTTTACGGAAATCGAGCCGTCTGCTAACGGCGCAGATGCAGTCGCGTTCTATATGTCCGCCAATGTAGGCGAGGCGCTGAAACCCTTAAATAAGGTGGCCTCAGGTGGCGAGTTGGCAAGAATTATGCTGGCGATGAAAAATGTGCTGGCAGAGCAGGACCAGGTAGCAACTCTTATTTTTGATGAGGTGGATACCGGCGTCTCCGGCCGTGCCGCGCAAAAGGTGGCAGAAAAGCTTCGTAGCGTGGCTAAGATGAAGCAGGTCTTGTGCGTGACCCACTTGCCCCAGCTGGCAGCGTTGGCAACGACTCATCTGCTGATCGATAAGCAGGAGCGAAACGGCCGCACTTATACCACCGTCAATCCTCTGGATATGGAGGGTAGAAAACGGGAGCTTGCCCGTATTATCGGTGGCGCAAGTATTACAGAAACTACGCTGAAAAGCGCAGAAGAGATGCTGTCTTGTTAAATTGCTTGACAAAACTGCGACTTTTTGTTAGGATACGGATAACACAGTGATGGGAATAAGTAAACGCCAATTTTTCCTCAGAGAACTGCCGGTTGGTGCAAGGCAGCGGAAGAAGGCGCTGAAATACCTCCCGGAGTGGCTTTCCTGAACGTTTAGTAGGGGAAGACGGGGTCGCC
>JAZOSY010000071.1:0-1928 GCA_045657385.1 Faecousia sp.
CCCATCGGCACCATCGTTTGCGTGTCCGATCCCATTGGTAATGTGCGCGGCTATGTGTACGAGCCCAATGTTCCTTTTGTGGAGAAATATCCCGGCAAGCTGGATGTGGGCGCAACTGTTGGTACAGACGGTATGCTCACTGTGATCCGCGATTTGCAGATGAAAGAGCCATATGTTGGCTCAATTCCCTTGGTTTCCGGTGAAATTGCCGACGATGTGACCGCCTACTTCGCCCAAAGCGAGCAAATACCCACTGCCTGTGCGCTGGGTGTTCTGGTGGACACAGATTGCAGCGTTAAGGTGGCAGGTGGCTACCTGATCCAGCTGCTTCCCGGCGCTCCCGACGAGACCATCGACAAGGTGGAGGCCGGCATCAAGCGCTCCGGCGCCGTGACCACTATGCTGAACGACGGCCTGACTCCTGAGGAAATTTTGGGACAGGTCTGCGGCGACTTGGGTGTTGTGTTTATGGAGACCACCCCTGTGGAGTATAAGTGCTACTGCTCCCGTGAGCGCGTTACCGCAGCAATCATCAGCCTGGGCGAAAAGGAACTGCAGGAGATCGCCGCAGAAGGGAAGAACTTCCCCGTGGAATGCCAGTTCTGTGATGAGAAATACCTGTTCACACCGGACGATATTCAAGAAATTCTGAAAGGACTGTAAGTATGGGCGTTATCAGTTTTGCATTACAGGGAAATTATAAGCGGTTTTACGGTGATTTGAAGGAGCTGTCCAAAACCACAAAAAAGCCTGCGTGGTTTATGTTTTTGGATACAGCCATCTGCTGCCTGCGCTACGGCTCCGGCCTGCAGGACTACCTGAACTTCCGCTTCTATGAGAAGAAACACGCCCAGCGAAAAACCTACGTGAGCGTGGGCTACTTGGATAAGGCTATCACAAGACTTTCCAATATCAAATGGTCTCCGTTTATTTCCAACAAGACCAATTTCCACAAGAATTACGGCCAGTATACCCGCCGGGATTTCTTCGACCCGGACGGTGGATACGAGGCATTCGAGGCATTTCTGGACCGCAATCCGGTATTTATCTATAAACCACAAATCGGCCAGTGCGGCGAAAGCGTTGCCAAGATCGTAACAGCCGAGATCCCCGACAGAAAGCAGTTCTTCGACGATGCGATGGCATCCAAGGCCTGTTTGGAGGAACTGGTTGTTCAGCACCCGGATTGGGAGGCTCTGTGCCCCGGTTGTGTCAATACCTTGCGGATCATCACCGGCGCGGCTGCAGGCCAGTCCTGGATCCTCTTTGCCGCAACCAGAGTTGGCTCCGGCAAGGGCGTTGCCGATAACTTCCATATGGGCGGCAGTGCAGCGCTGATCGATATGGAAACCGGCAAGCTCACCGGCAACGGCATCAATAAAAAACTGGACGAAGTGGAGTTTACAGCCACCGGCATCCGCTATGACGGCTATCAGGTGCCTTTCTGGGAAGAAGTGAAGCAACTTTGCTTGGATGCGGCGCTGGTCAACGACCAGATCCACTTCATCGGCTGGGACGTGGCGCTTACCCCCAACGGCCCTCTGCTGATCGAAGGAAACCGGGGCTCCGGCTTTGATTTGCCCCAAGTTTTGGCGAAAAAGGGCCTGAAAGATATGGTCGAGGGCCTGATTGCAAAAGTGGATGAATTAGAGGGAAATAAGTAAGATTTGCCTTGCCGCCCGAAAACCCTTCGGGCGGCAAAAAATACTCTTAAATTTCGAAAAAAGTGCTTGACAAAGTGGCATACTATGTGTATAATGAACCACGTCGCTGAGGTGCGCAGCACAAGCGGCAGGAATTTGGGAGCATAGCTCAGCTGGGAGAGCATCTGCCTTACAAGCAGGAGGTCACAGGTTCGAGCCCTGTTGTTCCCACCATATTTGGCCCGGTGGTGCAGTCGGTTAGCACGCCAGCCTGTCACGCTGGAG
>JAZOSY010000072.1:0-2056 GCA_045657385.1 Faecousia sp.
CTGCCCACTTGGAACGACAAGTATGCTTTCATCAAGGCTGGCCTGACCGAGGCCTCCATGGCTGTTTTCGCCATTCTGCCCCAGACCATTCAGCAGCAGTTGTTCCTGGAGCGTGACCCCCACGGCAACGTGCAGGTGTCCCTCATCGAGTCCGAGAAACTGTTCTCCGAAATGGTTAAGGAGAACCTGGCCGCTCGTAAGAAGGCCGGCACCTACAAGGGCAAGTTCGCACCTTTGCATCACTTCCTGGGTTACGAAGGCCGCTGCGCTTTCCCCTCCAACTTCGATGCTGACTACTGCTACTCCCTGGGCTATAATGCCTTTATGCTGATCCAGTACGGCTTCAATGGTTACCTGTCCAAGGTTTCTAACCTGTCTAAGCCCGCTGATGAGTGGGTGGCCGGCGGTATGCCCATCACCAAGATGATGAACATTGAGCGCCGCCACGGCCACGACAAGCCCGTTATCCGCAAGGCTCTGGTTGAACTGGACGGCAAGCCCTTCACCTACTTCGCTGCCAACAGAGAGAAGTGGGCCGTCGAGACCTGCTATGTCTACCCCGGCGCCATCCAGTACTTCGGACCTGCCGAGGTCTGTGACATCACCACCAGAACCCTGGCTCTTGAAAAGGAATAATTCCAAAACGAAACCCCCTGCCAACCGGCAGGGGGTTATTTTTGCATATATCACTCTATGGAATAGTATTCGTCCTTTTGCCAACCAAAAGGGTTCTCGTAGATATACTGTAGATGTTGGTCAAAATCGGCTTGATCTCTGATGATATGATCGTATGAGCCTCTTTGCCAAATGTTTGTTCCGTATTCGCGGTTACAAAATCGCTTAAAGGTGGAAATAAAGCGTGAAACCACAGAGTTTTGGATCGTAGGGACCGGCGTCCTCGACGGTCCTTCTTTTATCTGCAGCAATATATGAATGTGATTTGGCATGATCACATAACTTTCCACAGAAATGTCTTGGTAGAAATCATTTAACTGATGAATATATTTATCGGCAATGATTCCCAAAGGGGATAAGCAAAGCTGAGGACCGTCGAGGACGCCGGTCCCTACAATGCGCGACAAGATACATTTTCGGTTTTCTGTACATATCGTCAGAAAATATGCGCCCGACGCATTGTAATTATATTCTTGCAGCCGCATGGTCTTTCTGTTCATTGGATTCCCCTTGACTTCTGTTATTCTTCTGCGCCTTGCAATTCGATGAGTTCCAGTACTTGCTGACCTCTTTCGGTCAGCGCCATAGAGCCGTGGACGGGAAAACCGGCATACTGTCCCATTTTTGCCCCCGAAAGGGGCGTATAATCCAAATTGATCAGATGCTTCTGCTCCAAAAGCTGGATAATGACGCTGTATTCGGCCTGTGAGTAGGCGTCATCTTCTAAATACACCGGGGTCATATCGTCGACCTTGCGAGCCACCGGCAGGAAGGAAAACTGCCCCAGCGCCTTGAGTAGATCAATTTCGCCTTGGCTTAAAACCAATTCTTTTTTGCAACCGCCGCAGTGGCCCTTGCAGGATTTGCAATCACTCAAAATGTTATACCCCAATCAGTTCATATTCTCTGGAGCCGATGCCCAATTTATCTGCCGCTTCCAGAGTGTGGATGCCGTGGCGGCTTTCGATTCGTTCAATCAAATCTGCCTTGCCGGGGTCGTTGGAATTGTACACCAAGTCCACGCAGGCCTGATCGATGGCCACCGGGTCAAGACTTGCCAGCATACCCACATCGTCCATGCAAGGGGGCGTTGCGTTTGCGCCATAGCAGTCGCAGTCAATGCTCAAATTCTTCATCACATTGATATACACCGCATTGCCACCGAAATACTTCACAACGGAAGATGCCGCGTCGGCCATAGATTCCAGGAATTTGTCCTGCTCGGAATTCCAGAAATTGTCGGGGTCGCCTGCGCCGTGGATGTAGGCCTTGCCGTAAGAGGAGGCAAAACCGATGGAAAGTTGCTTCAGCGCGCCGCCGAAACCGCCGGCAACATGCCCCTTAAAGTGGGACAAAATCAGCGTAGAATCGTAGTTTGCCA
>JAZOSY010000073.1:0-2631 GCA_045657385.1 Faecousia sp.
CAAAAAATGCTTCATCCGGTGTGAATTCTCTTTCGTTGTAGACCGTACCACCACCTCTGGCTTCGTAATTAGCACCACTACTCTCAGCGTGAAGGGTATAGTATCGTCCGGCTATCGGCGAGCTATCCATCATCAAATCGGTAGTAGAAAATTCGCAGTGAAATGATATGATTTTCGTAGAGGAAATTGTCTTGGGGGCGCCGGTGTCCACAGAGTGCTGAACACCACCATCAATATCATCGGTGTCATGAGATGCTTTTGCACATCCGGAAATCAATAACGGCACACCCACCAAAAGCATTGTGCAAAGCATAATTGCAATCGTTATGAAATTCATACGCTTTATTTTTATCACCCCTTCTCTTCTGTGAAGAGCGGAATATTTTCCAGCAGCAAAGTCTCCAGCATCTGCTCCAGCTGCTGCGCTTCCGGTGTGTTGGGCCAATAATAGGTAATTTCTTTTTTGCCCCATGCCAGGGTCAGTTCCCGAAATTCGCTGCCATCAAGCTTTTGCTTTTCCCAGATATTGGTGCGCGCTTTCTCAAGGGGAAGCTGCTCCACCGTACTTTTAATCATTTGCCACTGGGCATCCGTGATGGGAAGATGTTCTACCGTAACCAAGTCCCAGCTACCTTCCGGAATGTAACGGGCAATCACGATCTCTTCCGGGCTGATTTCTATATAAAACTGATTTCCCCACATCGAGTCATGTCCACGGTTGAAACTGATTGTTGTAAGTTCCTGATTTCTTTTTGCACTGCATCCAGACAGAAGTAGCGCACCAAAAGCAAACACAGCGGTAAATATCTTGAACACTTTCATTTTGATACACATCCTTCCTCTCTAAAAGCATAAATACCCCACTCCGGCTCTACCATGATGTTTCTGTCCGAGGCACTGCAGATCCATCTTTCACGGGCATGGTAAAACACAAAGTGAGGCCGTTTTTTTGGTTTCTTGACTGGTCTGTTATTTTGTGGTAAAATATTGAGGCGGTCTGTGTGTTCGTTGGCGCGTCGACACAGAGCATGATACTTTGCATCATGAGGATACCCCAATAGTTTCAATATCCGAGGCAAGTACTATACCCTCCTTCTGTAACTTGCATGTATATTTTATCGATTCTTTCCCCCAAAGTCGCCACCCCCAGCACTATAAATAAGTGTGGGATTCCGGCTTTATTTGCCAAAAGTGTGGGATAAAGTGTGGGATACTATATGAAGGAGTGATTCTTATGCGGAGAACCCTGATAAAGCTCTCCCTATTGCCCCTTGTTATGCTCTTTTTGACTGGCTGCGCTTCCATAGGTAAAAAGGCAGCAAGTATGTCTGTAATCTACGGTGTTGCAGCAGTACTATCCTTGATTTTATTGGTCATATACTGCAGTACCGTAAAAAAGAGAAATCCCTGGTATGTGCTGTTGTTCGCATCTATTGCGGTGGTGAATATCGGCTATTTTGCTTTGGCCATTTCGCAGGGGGTGGGTGAGGCGTTACTCGCAAACAGAGTATCTTATTTAGGCTCTGTATTTTTGCCCCTGTCCATGTTGATGATCATTATTAACGCCACCCATATCCAATATCGCAAGTGGATGCCCTATGTGCTTCTGAGCCTTGCGACGGTGGTATTTCTGATCGCCGCCAGCCCCGGTTACCTACCCATCTACTATAAAGATGTTTCCTTTGAAATTGTGGATGGCGTGGCAACGCTGGTAAAAGATTACGGCCCGTTGCACGTGCTGTACCTCATCTATCTGCTGGGTTATTTTGGCGCTATGATCGCAACCATCGTTCATGCCACCCTAAAAGATAAGATCGATTCTTTGGCTTATGCGGTGATTATCGCCATCGCGGTTTTTGTGAATCTGGGTGTCTGGATGATCGAGCAGTTAGTAGAGATCGATTTTGAGTTTCTGTCTATTTCCTATATCATCAGCGAATGCTTCCTTTTGGGTCTGCACTTCTTAATGGCAGAAGCCGAAAAGCTAAAGCTGTCGCTCATCACCAATCAGGAAACGCCTCCGCCAGAAGCACCTACTGTGCAATTGCCGGAAGAAGTTTTGCAACCGGATCTCGACCAAATTGAACAAGAGAAGCTGGACATCTTTATTGCCGGACTCAGTCAGTTAACACACAAAGAGCAAGAACTCTTTGATTGCTATGTAGCAGGGCTGACTACCGATGTGATTATGGAGCAGCTGAACATTAAAGAAAATACATTGAAGTTCCATAGTAAAAATCTCTATAGCAAACTGGGTGTAAAGTCCCGCAAGCAACTTGTGGACCTTCATAATCGCACTAAAAAGAAATCGCATTCGTCTCAGTAACTATTTTGAAATTTAATCAACAAAGCCGGTGGTTTCCAATTTCCTGGAAACCAGCGGCTTTCGTTTATTTTAGATTAACCCAAATACTTCGCGCATTAGGAACGCACCATATAGCAATCCATCGATAAAAGCTTTATGTTCGTAAGCGGTGCAAATTTGGCAACAGAGGTTCCATACGGCATTGTTATCATCCAGGGATAATCCTTCCAAAAACTTATCCAACTCCTTGAATCCGTCGCTGATTTCCAGTGGGTCGGATTCGTGGGATTCTGCGTAGGCTTGGTATAGCTGATCCAGTACGGTTT
>JAZOSY010000074.1:0-5323 GCA_045657385.1 Faecousia sp.
GGTCGCCGGACTGAATATCCACCTGCTTGTGGGTGTTAAAGGCCATCCGGTAAAGGGCGGACATACTTTCGCCCTGCGAGCCAGTGGAAACGATCACGACCTTGTTCTTAGGCAGACTCTTGATGGCGGAAAGCTCCACCAGAGTGCCTGCAGGGATCTTCAGGTAGCCTAATTCCTGTGCCACGCGCAGCATATTCTCCATGCTCCGGCCGGTGACAGCAACCTTCCTGCCGTACCGCTGTGCGGTGGCCAAAATAGCCTGAATGCGGTACATATTGGAGGCAAAGGTGGTGACGATAATGCGGTTGTCGCAGTTTTTGAACTGCCGGTCAAGACCCTCGGCTACCCGTGTTTCGCTGGGGGTGTAGCCGGGACGTTCCACATTGGTAGAGTCGCACAGCAGCGCCAAAACGCCCTCATTACCCAGCTGACCGAACCGGGTCAGATCGATCATACCGCCGGTGGAGGTGGGGTCGATCTTGAAGTCGCCGGTCATAATCACCGTACCCACAGGGGTCTTGATGGCAAATGCTACCGCGTCGGCGATGGAGTGGTTGACGCGAATAAATTCCACAGAGAAACAACCGGCCTTGACCACATCGCCGGGCTTGTGGGTGACGAGTTTGACCTTGTCGGACAGCTCGTGCTCGTCCAGCTTCAGCTGAATGAGGCCGTTTGTCATAGCGGTGCCGTGAATGGGACACTGCACCTGTTGCATACAGTAGGGGATCGAACCGATGTGGTCCTCGTGACCGTGGGTGATGAACATACCTCGCAGCTTTTTTGCGTTCTGTACAAGGTAGGAAAAGTCGGGAATAACTAAATCCACACCGTACATATCCTCGTCGGGGAAACCCACGCCGCAGTCAACTACGATCATATCTCTGCCGTATTCCAAAACGGTAATGTTCTTGCCGATTTCATCCAATCCGCCCAAGGGGATAATCTTTAATTTATCAGCCAATGGTACAATACTCCTTTCCAAAATGAAGACATAACAAATCAGCAGCCGTATGCCACTGCCGAGGCCCTGAATCGCCGGACAATGTGCAAAAACGCCTGCAAGCTATCATAATGCTGAAAACGTTTATGCCCTTTTGACATAAACCTTTTGCACGGGTCTGTTCACCCGGTGCTAACGATAATAGTATACCACAGTTTACACCTGTTGTATACATATATTTTTCCTCTTTTTCCCATCAAAAATGAAAAAAGATGGTTGCGCCGTGGCGCGTAATTTGCTATAATGAGATGCGTATAATATTAGTCTGGGTGGTGTGCACCTTTTTGACGTTCTACCCTAAGGAGGAAGCGGCGTTGAACAAACGAATCAACAGATTGTTGCGGCCAGATATGGGCCTGTATTTTATCCTGCTGCTTGGCTTTGCCGTAGCGTCAGCAATGTTGCAGGAATATATTCTAGCAGGCGTGGAATTTGCGGTGTTGGCGCTGGGATTGCTCGTGTATTTGTTGCGCCGTGTAAATCGGAAAAAACAGCTGAAGCAATATATGGAGAAAGCCATTGACAAGCAGAGTGGCATCGCCGGTCAGCGGACACCTTTCCCCATGGTGCTACTGCGCCTTTCTGATGGTGGCATCGTGTTTGCCAACGATAGTTTTATCCATTTAACAGGCTTTCATGATATTATGGCAGAGCGCGTCATCGGCGATGTTTTGCCTTCCTTTGATATTGATTGGCTGAACTCCGGCAAAAATGAGTACCCCTATGATATAAGCTTGATGAATCACCGCTACCGCGTTTATGGCTCGCTGATTCACGCATCTGACCCTACGGAAATTCAGACAGGTGTTCTGTATTTTGTGGACCTGACAGAGCTTTACCAGGTGCGTGATGAGTATATTCGCTCCCGCCCCGTGGTTTCCATTATTTTGATTGATAACTACGAGGAACTGACGAAGAACCTGTCCGAGGGTGCGATGTCCACCTTAAATGCCCGTATCAACGATGCTATCACCCAGTGGACAGAGGAGTATCACGGCCTGCTTCGCCGTTTGGAGCGGAACCGTTATATCTTCGTGTTTGAAAAGAAGGACCTGAAACGAGCAATTGAAGACAAATTCTCCATTCTGGAGGATGTTCACGCGATTACAAGTCCTTCCGGTCTTGCCGCATCCATTTCCTTTGGTCTGGGTGTTGAGGGCGAAACCTTTGAAGAAGGTTACCAGTTTGCAGCCCTGGCTATTGAAATGGCACTCAGTCGCGGTGGCGACCAGGCTGTGCTGAAAGACCGGGTAAACTTCAATTTCTACGGTGGTCGCAATAAAGAAGCGGAGCAGCGCAGCAAAGTTCGTTCCCGTGTCACCGCAAACTCCTTAATGGAGTTGATTGACCAGAGTAGCCGTGTGCTGATTATGGGTCACAGAAATGCCGACCTTGACTCCATCGGCGCAGCTTTGGGCGTTTTCTGTATGTGCCGCAAGAAAGAGATTGAGGCACACGTTGTGCTGGATTTGCAGAACAATATGGCACCCGGATTCCTGGAAGAAATCCGCCGGGTCCCGGAATATGCCAATGCCTTTATTACCGGTCAGGATGCACTGCTCATCAGCGATAACCGTACCACCCTTGTAGTGGTGGATACCAACCGCCCGGACCAGGTAGAAGCGCCGGGTCTTTTGGAAGCAGTTCCCAAAATTTGTGTGATTGACCATCACCGTCGTGCCGCAGAGTATATCAAGCCTGTGGTTGTAAACCTGCATGAGCCTTATGCTTCATCCGCATCGGAGCTGGCAACGGAACTGCTGCAGTATGCTGTGGAAATGGATGATGTATTGCCCATTGAGGCAAAGGCACTGATGGCCGGTATTTTCCTGGATACCAAGAGTTTTAATGTCAGAACCGGTGAGCGTACCTTTGAAGCGGCTGCATTCTTGCGGCAGTTGGGTGCAGATACGGTGGAAGTGAAAAAACTTCTGCAAAATGACTTCCAGGACACAATGGAAAAATATCAGATTATTAAATCTGCTCGGTTGTATCGGGATGATATTGCAATTGCGGCACTCAATACCGGCACCACTCGCGTGCTTGCATCCCAGGCGGCGGACGAACTGCTGAACATTTCCGGCATTACAGCGTCCTTTGTGCTGTATCCGGACGGTGAGAGGGTGATTATATCTGCACGCTCCATCGGTGAAGCCAATGTGCAGGTGATTCTGGAACCTTTGGGCGGTGGTGGCAATACCGCAACTGCCGGTGCGCAGATTACAGGAAGCACGGTGAAAGAGGTACTGGACAAACTGGTAGCTTCTATCGATAAATTCTACGAAGAATAAGGAGAACAAAAATGAAAGTTATTTTACTGCAGGATGTAAAGGGCAAGGGCAAGAAGGGACAGATGCTGGAAATTTCCGACGGCTATGCAAGAAACTTCCTGTTGCCGAAGAAAATGGCAATTGAGGCTACTCCCGATGCCATCAACACCATGCGTATGAACGATAAAGCTGCTGCCGAAAAGGCAGCCAAGGAGCGCGCTGAGGCGGTGGAGATTTCCAACCGTCTGCGTGAGATGACCGTGGTTGTTACCGCCAAGGGCGGCGGTGCCGGCAAACTGTTCGGTTCTGTTACCTCTCAGGAAATTGCCGATGCTTTGAAAGCACAATCCGGCATCGCCCTGGATAAAAGAAAGATTGTAATGTCCGACCCCATTAAGAATGTGGGCACCTATACTGTCCAGTGCAAGCTGGGCTATGAGATTACTGCACCTTTGAGCGTGAAAATCGAGGAAGCGTAAAGAAACAAAAAAGTCAGAAAGGAGATTTGCACATGGATGAAGAACTGTTGACCCGGCAACTGCCCCAATCGTTGGAAGCAGAGCAGGCGGTTTTGGGTTCCATACTCATTGACAGCCGTTGCGTAGCCGATGTGATCGGGATTGTGCGTGCGAAGGATTTTTACCTGCAGCAGAACCGGGAAATTTATGAAGCTATTTATACCATGTTCAATTTCTCACAGAGTATTGACCCGGTAACCGTGTTGGATAAAATGAAGGAAATGGGCGTATATCATGACAATTCCCGGGATTATATCCAACAGCTGATGACAATTACTCCCACCGCAGCCAATGCGGTGCGCTATGCCAATATTGTAAAGGACAAGGCCCTTCTGCGTGGCCTGGCCGATGCCTCTGCGGACATTTCTAAAATGGTGGAGACCCAAAAGGGCACGACTGCCGAAATCCTGGAAGCGGCCGAAAAGAAGATTTATGATCTGCGCAAGGGTGAGCATGGCGATTCGCTGGAGCATATCGGCATTACACTGCATAAGGTGTTTGACCGACTGACCGAGCTGAGCCTGTCCGACTCTGCTATTCCCGGTATGTCCACAGGTTTACGGGACCTGGACAAGCAGATTAACGGTCTGAACAACTCTGACCTTTTGTTGGTTGCAGGTCGACCCGGCATGGGCAAGTCTACTTTTGCGCTGAATATCGCTTTGAATGTGGCGAAAAAATACGACAAAACCGTGGCCATTTTCAACCTGGAAATGTCCAGAGAGCAGCTGGCGATGCGCTTGTTGGCCGCCGAGAGTTTTGTGGACAGCAAAAAAATGGCAACCGGTAAACTGACAGAGGACGAATGGACTAAGCTGGGTATGGCTGCAAGCAGCCTGAGCCAGACGGATATTCGCATTGATGATAATCCGGCCATTACCGTGGCGGATATGAAGGCTAAGTGCCGCCGGGTGGAGAACCTAGGCCTGGTGATTATCGACTACCTGCAGCTGATGAATGGCTCCGGCTATGGCAAAAACAGCGACAACCGTGTGACTGTGGTCAGCGACATTTCCCGTTCGTTGAAGATTATGGCCAAAGAGCTAAATGTGCCGGTTGTTTGTCTGAGCCAGCTTTCCCGTGGTCCGGAAGGCCGCGCGGATAAGCGACCCATGATGTCCGACCTGCGAGAATCCGGCTCTATCGAGCAGGATGCTGACATCATCTTGCTATTGTACCGTGATGATTACTATAACCAAGACTCCGAGAGCAAGGGTATCGCTGAGTGTAATGTAGCCAAAAACCGCCACGGCGAAGGCGGTGTTATAAGTCTGCAGTGGATTTCCCAGTATCAGACTTTTGCTGACCGGGAGTGGAAGCATGCTGAATAAACTGGTCGCATTTACAGACCGTTATCAAATGCTGCAGCCCGGAGATGCGGTGGTGTGTGCCGTTTCCGGCGGTGCCGATTCTATGGCGCTTCTGTGGGCATTTTACTTGTTGCGCGAAAAACTGCAAATTCGCCTTTCCGTTGCGCATTTTAACCACGGCTTGCGTGGTGAAGAATCGAATCGGGATGAAGCCTTTGTCCG
>JAZOSY010000075.1:0-15778 GCA_045657385.1 Faecousia sp.
GGCTAAGAAGATCACCATCTTCAAGTACAAGGCCAAGAAGAACGAAAAGAAGAAGCAGGGCCATCGTCAGCCCTACACCAAGGTGGAAATCACCAAGATCGCACTGTAATTTATGACAAGATGCGAGTTTAAAATGGAAGACGGCAGAATCTCCGGGTTCTCTGTCTCCGGCCACAGTGGCTATGCAGAAGCCGGACAGGATATTGTCTGCGCTGCTGTTTCTGCTGTAGTCGGCATGGCTGAGGCCACCATCAATGATGTGTGTGGCGCAAAAGCCAAAGTTCGGGTCAAGGAAGAAGATGCAAGCATCCGTTTGACCCTCCCCACATCCTGCGACGAGGAAGAGAGCGTTCAGGCGGTTTTGGCCGGTTTGCTTCTTTACCTGTGCAATCTGCGGGATGAATATCCGGATCATATCGAAGTTTTGGAGGTGTAACACCATGATGAAAATTGGTATTCAGTTTTTCGCTCACCATAAGGGCGGTGGTTCTACCAAGAACGGCCGTGATTCCGAGGCTAAGCGCCTGGGCGTGAAGCGCGCTGATGGTCAGTTCGTTCTGGCCGGCAATATTCTGGTTCGCCAGAGAGGTACTCATATCCACCCCGGTGTGAACGTGGGTATCGGCAGCGATGACACTTTGTTCGCTTTGGTAGACGGCACTGTCCGTTTCGAGCGCAAGGGCAAGGATCGTCGTCAGTGCTCCGTGTACGCTGCTGAGCAGTAATTCAAGCAAAAAGCTGCCGCAAAATCTTGCGGCAGCTTTTTTAATTGAGAGTTGAAAATTGAGAATTGAGAATTGTGGTATTTTCTTCGAAAATGATTGAAAAATAATAATGGAACGATACCTTGATTTTCAATTTTCGGTTTTGAATTTTCAATTATGGACGCAATTCCCGAAAGGAGGATTTTGCTATGGAGATGTTTGTTGATAAGGTGCGCATTACCGTTTGCGGCGGTCGCGGCGGCGACGGTGCGGTGGCCTTTCATCGAGAGAAATATGTGGCATCCGGCGGCCCTGACGGCGGCGACGGCGGTCACGGCGGCAGCGTGATTCTGCGTGTCAATGACAACCTGTCCACCTTGCTGGACTTCCGCTATAAGCGCAAATATGCCGCCCAGGCAGGTCAAAACGGTCAGGGACGCAGCATGAGCGGCAAACGGGGTGAACCCCTGGTGATTCAAGTGCCCCGTGGTACGGTTGTCCGGGATGCGGAAACAAACCAAATTATTGCGGATATGTCCACCGGCGAGGATTTTGTCATCGCCAAGGGCGGCCGCGGCGGTTGGGGCAACGCCCACTACGCAACCCCCACACGGCAAGTACCCCGATTTGCAAAGGCAGGCCTTAAGGGTCAGGAACGGGATGTGATCCTGGAGCTGAAGCTGCTGGCAGACGTTGGCCTCGTTGGCTTCCCCAATGTGGGCAAGTCCACGCTTCTGTCCGTTACCTCCAATGCCCGTCCCAAGATCGCCAACTATCACTTTACCACCCTGTATCCCAATTTGGGCGTGATCTATGTGGATGAGGGCGTGTCCTTTGTTATGGCGGACATCCCCGGCATTATCGAAGGTGCGGCCGAGGGCGCAGGCTTGGGTCACGACTTCCTGCGGCATATTGACCGCTGCCGGCTGTTGGTCCATGTGGTGGATGTATCCGGCAGTGAGGACAGAGACCCGGTGGAGGATTTCGATGCTATCTGCGAGGAGCTGAAGAATTATTCTGTTGACCTCTCCAATCGGCCCATGATTGTGGCCGCCAACAAGTGCGACTTGATTATGCCCGAATCGGACAATTTAGAGCGCCTGCGCGCTCACGTGGAAAAGGCCGGCTACGAGCTTTATGAGATCTCCGCAGGCACGACCCAAGGTACAAAAAACCTGATGCGCGTGGTGGCGGAAAAACTCCGCACCTTGCCCCCGGTCACCATTTACGAGCCGGATTATGTGGCTCCTGTAGCTGCAGTTGTGAATCCCGACGAGTTCGAGATCGAGCATTTGGGCAGCACTTGGGTGGTTACCGGCACTTGGCTGGAACGGCTCATTATGAATATCAACTTTGACGATTACGAGTCCAGAAACTATTTTGACATTCAGCTTCGCAAGTGCGGCTTGTTCAAGCGGCTGGAGGAAATGGGCATCGAGGACGGCGATGTGGTGGATATTTATAATTTTGAGTTCGAATATCAGAGATAATATTTGCCATTTTGAATTTTTTCTTATATAATAATAGCGTTACCGAAAGGTAGCGCTATTATTTGTTTATTTGGAAGGAGGCGGCAGAATGATAAAAAGCGTCAATCATAAGGAATTTGAGGCTTTTGGCGTGGTTTTTGCGGAAAAAGGACAGCCTGACCGTTTAATAAACGGCCATAGTGTTGCCGTCTCCAATACGGAAACAACGGTCTATGAAGCCGTTACGGACACCTGGCTGGGCTGCGAAATGGGTATGCCGGTTTTATCAGTTTCAACTAATGGCCAGCGTTTTGACTTCCATTTGGACAGAACCGTCCGCTTGAAAGCCGGTGTACAGTTTCACCTGACCGCCTTGGGTGGGCCTGCGGCGGTGCAGATGGCCGGCTTTGTTATGCCAAGGATTTTGCGTACGACTATTGCCGAACAACGGACCATGCAGCAAAGCTTACGGGTTACCGATCTGTGTGCATTTTTATATCAGGAAAAGGAACCGGGATTTTTGTTCCCCGGTGAGGCCCAGCCTATGCCGGAGCTGGTGTATGTGGATAGCGGAAGTCTGCACGCGGTGGCGGATGGACAGGAGATTTTGCTGGAGCAGGGGGATATGGTGCTATACGGCGCCAATCAATGGCACACCCAGCACGCAGACCGGTCGGTTACACCCCGGCTGGTGACAATTTCCTTTGAAGCAGAGGGCGCAGATTTGGAAAGCCTGTGCAATCGGCGGATTCACCTGCCACCCAAAGCGGTGGCGATTCTGCAGGAGATGCTCCGGGAGCAGGAACGAATGGACAACTTTTCCCAGGATATGCTTATTAGTCTTTTGCAGATGCTGCTTTTGACTCTTTTACGGGATGAGGATTCCCGGGTCAAATCCCAGCAGGTGGCCCACTTGAGCAGTGAAAATCAGATGATCCGGGCGGCTCAGCAATTTGTTGCCACCCACGTGATGGAAAGGCTGACTGTGCCGCTGGTTGCGGAGAATGTTAGGATCAGCGCAAGTTATTTGACGGCGCTGTTTCATAAGCACCTGCAAATTTCTCCGGGCGAATATATCCGCAGAATGAAGTTGCAGAAGAGTAAACTTCTCATTCGCGAGGGGAAAATGAACTTTTCGGAGATTGCAAAGGCGCTGGAGTATTCCACCGTGCAGCATTTTTCCCGGCAGTTTAAGCAGATGTTTGGTATGACCCCGTCGGAGTACGGCAGGTCTGTGCATTAGAATAGGAGAAGCGTATGGATTTTAAGGTATTGGCAGTTGGCGATGTGGTGGGAAACCCGGGTATGGAGCGGATTTCCCGTTCTCTTCGTTGGCTGAAGCGGCAGACCGGTGCGGACTTTGTGGTGGTCAACGGCGAAAATGCCAGCGTGGTGGGTATCACGCCCAATCAGGCGGAGGATATTTTCGACGCCGGCGCAGATGTGATCACTATGGGCAACCACACTTTCGGCAGACGGGAAATTGCCGACTATATGGACGAAAATTCCCGGATCCTGCGGCCTGCAAACTACGCACCCCAAGCACCGGGCAGAGGCTATGGGATCTATGAAACCAAGGCAGGGCCTGTGGCGGTGATCGATCTGATCGGCCGGTGCAATATGGACTATACCCCGGATAACCCCTTCCTGCAGGTGGAAAAAATATTAAAAGAACTGGACACCAAATTGGTTTTTGTGGAAATGCACGCGGAGGCCACATCGGAAAAGCTGGCTATGGGCTATATGCTGGACGGACGCATCAGCGCCCTTTGGGGCACTCACACCCACGTGCCCACCGCCGACGCGCAAATTCTCCCCAAGGGGACGGGCTATGTGACGGATTTGGGTATGACCGGCCCTCGCAATTCGGTGCTGGGCATTCAGCCGGAGCTGTCCATTGCCAAGTTCCGGGGCGATATGGCCGGCCGCTACCATTGGGCGGAGGGTCCCACGAAGCTGGAGGCGGTCTTGTTTACCATTGACACCGCAACCGGTCTGTGCAAA
Source organism: Faecousia sp. (assembly GCA_045657385.1). GTDB lineage: Bacteria > Bacillota > Clostridia > Oscillospirales > Oscillospiraceae > Faecousia. Next base: position 4,178 of record JAZOSY010000075.1, read on the forward strand.
AAAGCGGAAAGGGTGGATTGCTACGATGAAAATTCTACACACGGCTGATTGGCATTTGGATGCTCCTCTGCAAGGCCACGGCGAGAGCCTGCGAAAGGCCTTGTCTGAGATCCCCGGCCGTATTTTGGAAATCTGTCGGCAGGAGCGTTGCGATCTGGTGCTGATCGCCGGCGACGTGTTTGACGGGGCGTACGCAGCGGCGACCTATCAAAATCTGTACGATGTACTGAAGGCGATGGCTGTACCTGTGCTGATCACCCCGGGCAACCACGACTATTGCGACGGGCAGAGTCCGTGGGTCAAGGAGCTTTGGCCGGAAAATGTGCATATTTTTAAGTCCTCCCGTATCGAATCGGTGGCGATTCCGGACTTAAATTGCCGGGTGTACGGTGCAGGCTTCCAGAGTATGGATTGCCCGGCGCTTTTGGAGGGCTTCCAGGCAGAGCAGACGGAGAAATATGCCATCGGTCTGTTCCACGGTGACCCGGCTGCGGCCAATTCCAACTATAATCCCATCACGGTTCAGCAGGTGAAAGGCTCCGGCCTTGACTATCTGGCTTTGGGTCATATTCATAAGGCAGACAAGTTTACTGCCGGAAAGACGTTGTGCGCTTGGCCCGGCTGCCCTATGGGCAAAGGCTACGATGAGCCGGGCGAAAAGGGCGTGTACATAGTAGAGCTGAAGGATACCCCGGTTTTGCGGTTTTATCCTCTGGGCGGCGCGCAGTTTTACGACCTGCAGACCCGGCCGGAGAATTTGGACAGTCTGCTGCCCCCGATTGGCAACGACAATTATTACCGCATCACCCTGACGGGTGCTTGCGATGCACCGGACTTAAGCGCTTTGCAGGCAAAATATGCGCGTTTCCCCAACCTGATCCTGCGGGACAAGACCACACGGGAAGTGGATGTGTGGGGTGCGCTGGGTGAGGACAATTTTGAGGGCGTGTATTTTGGCCTTCTGCGGCAGGCTATGGATGAGGCCACCGACGAGGAAAAGCAGGAAATCCTGCTGGCGGCGCGGCTCTCCCGACAGCTACTGGAAGGACAGGAGGTGGTTTTGCCGTGAAAATTTACGCGATGACAGCCACCTTCGGCAAGCTTTCTCAGCAGACCCTGAAGTTAGATGGGGGTCTTAATATCATTGAAGCACCCAACGAATGGGGCAAGAGTACCTGGTGTGCATTTTTGCTGGCGATGCTTTACGGCATCGACACCGGCGAGAGAACCAAGACCGGTTTTTTGGCGGAGAAGGAGCATTATGCCCCCTGGTCCGGCGAACCTATGTCCGGCCGAATGGACATCTGCTGGAACGGCCGGGATATTACCATCGAGCGGAAGAGCAAACCTCGTGTACCTATGGGCGAAGTAAGCGCCTATGAGACCCACACGGGTGTTCCCGTGGCGGAACTGTGCGTATCCGCGCCCGGACAGGTGTTGCTGGGTGTGGAACGGAGCGTGTTCTCCCGGGCCGGCTTTTTGCGGTTTTCCGAAATGCCGGTAACCGCGGATGATTCTCTCCGTCGACGCTTAAATGAACTGGTCACTACCGCAGACGAAAGTGGCGCGGCCGACGATTTGGCCCAGAAGCTGAAGGACCTGAAGAATCGCTGCAGAGCCAACGCAAAGAAGGGCCTGATCCCCGAGGCAGAAGGCCAGATTGCAGACTTGGAGCGGAAATTGCAGCAAATCGAATCGCTGGAATATCAACTGACTTCTATTGCCACAAGACAGAAAGAACTGGAAGAAGAAGCCCGTCTGCTGAAGAACCACCAGCAGGCATTGGAATACGAAAAGCATCAGCAGTATGCCCAAAAGCTGACCTCTGCACAGGTGCAGTTCGATGCGGCAACCCAGGCGCTGAAAGTGGCGGAGGAAAGTTGCCGCGACCTGCCCTCTGAAGACACCATCCGGCAGGCAGTGGGTCAGTTGCAGCAGCTTAGAGATCAAAAAGATCAGCTGCACACCAAGGCACAGCTGCTACCGCCCTTGCCCCAAGCCCCCGTTGCGCCGGAGCTGTTCCGGGGCAGACGGCCGGAGGACACAGCGGAAGAGGCCAAGCGTGACAAACAGGCAGTTGCCCAGCTGAAGCAGGATTTGAAAAAGCCGTTGCTTACGATCTTGGGCAGCGCGCTGGTTGCGGCCGGCGCGGTGCTGGCGGTAGTCACCCAATGGATTCCCGGCGCGGTGCTGTTGGTGTTGGGCGCAGTCTGCTTTGCGGTTAAGGCGGCTCAGCAGAAGAAGATCAAAGAGAGAATTGCCAAAATTGAAGATCAGTACCGGGGCATCCCGGAGGAAAGCTGGGAAGTGATGGCGCAGGATTACGCCAAGACCCAGCAGGATTACAATGCGGTGCTTGCCAATCGGGAAGCAGAGCTTTCGGAATTGAGTCGGCAGATGGAAGAGAATTCTGCCGCTATTGCGGCTGTCACCGGTGGCAGCACCCCGACCCAATTCGAGGAGCAGTGCCGGCAGCAGCTGGCGTCTTACAGCCGGTTGCAGGAGCAAAAGCGCGCCTATGAACAGGCCGAACAGGTGCTGAGCGCTTTGTCACAAGCAGGTGAGCAGGTAGCACCGCCCCAATTTGCGGACGCGCTTACTTATACCGCCCAGCAGACCGAGGAACGGTTGGCGGCTAACAATTGGGAGTGGCAGCAGCTGCAGCAGAGGTTAGGCCAATGCCAGGGCCAGATGGAAACCCTTGGCCAAAAGGAAAGTCTGGAGCAGGAAAAAACGCGTCTGGAAGCGCGACTTGCCGCTTTGGAGCAGCACTATAATGCGCTGACCAGAGCCCAGGAGATTCTTGTGCAGGCCAATCAGGAGTTGCAGCGGCGGTTTGCGCCCCGGATTTCCCAAAGAGCCCAGGCGCTGTTTGCCCGGCTGACCGCCGGACGCTATCAGCGGATCACCTTGGGTCAGGATATGTCCCTGGAGGCAGCCACCCAAACGGAGACCACTATGCGAAACACCCTGTGGCGCAGCGACGGAACGGTGGATCAGCTGTATCTGGCTCTGCGGCTTGCGGTGGCGGAGGAGCTGACCCCCGACGCGCCCCTTATTTTGGATGATGCGCTGGTGCGCTTTGACGATGTACGCTTAAAGGCCGCATTGGATATTTTGGAGGAAACCGCGGCAACCAAGCAGGTCATTCTCTTTACCTGCCAAGGCCGCGAACAGGCAATGAAGCCTTAAATGGAGGTAACACAATGAAGGTTTTAGAAACAAAAAATGCCCCCGGCGCTATCGGCCCTTATTCTCAGGGTTTTGCCGTGAACGGCTTTATTTACACATCCGGCCAGATCCCTGTTGACCCGGTCAGCGGCGAGATTCCCGAGGGCATCGTGGCGCAGGCGCACCAAAGCTGCAAAAATGTTGGCGCGATTTTGGCTGCCGGCGGCGCTTCCTTTGAAAAGGTGTTCAAAACCACCTGCTTTTTGGCAGATATGGGTGATTTTGCCGCATTCAATGAGGTGTATGCCCAGTACTTTGTGTCCAAGCCGGCTCGCAGCTGCGTGGCGGTGAAGAGCCTGCCCAAGGGTGTTTTGTGCGAAATCGAGGCCATCGCGGCAGAATAATTGGGCAACTTTTTCATAAATTCAAATGAGGTGAAGCTATGGAAATTCGTGAAGTAACCTATTTGGCGGTGGTCCTGCGTATTTTGGCTGCGGTGGTCATCGGTGGTCTGCTGGGCTTGGAGCGCGGTATGAAGCACAGACCGGCAGGCCTGAGAACCTATATGCTGGTCTGCGTAGGCTCCAGCATTATTATGTTAACCAATCAGTACATTTATCAGGTGTTTGGGGCAGGTGACCCGGTGCGTATGGGCGCGCAGGTGGTCAGCGGCATCGGCTTTTTGGGTGCAGGCACCATCGTGGTGACCCGTCGCAGCCAGATCAAGGGTTTGACCACAGCGGCAGGTTTATGGACAGCCGCGGCAGTGGGTCTTGCGCTGGGTATCGGTTTTTACGAAGTGGCAGTTGTGGGTGCGGTGGCGATTTTCGTTGTCATCACTCTGCTGCAAAAAATGGATGCCAATTTGCATAAGCGGAGCAGCCGGGCAGAGGTCTATCTGGAGCTGACGCAGGAAGTCACCTTGGGTGATTTCTTAAAGGCTGTCCGGGAGGCCGGCATTGAAGTGAGCGATGTGCAGCGAGAGCACGGCGCAGGCGGCGAGGCCGGCAGCCGGGCCTATATTGCCACATTCAAGGGCAGTAAGCGGTGCAATCATCAGCAGCTGATCGACATTGTGCTGGACATTCCCGGTGTGTCCTATATAGAAGAATTGTAAAAGAAATCCCCCGATGGAGAAATCCATCGGGGGTTCTTTTTTATAAGTCAAAGTAGCGGATGGCGTTGCGGTAGCTGATTCCCTCCACAATTTTTTGGAGGGAAGCCTCTGCGTTGGGATACTCGCCGTTTTCCACCCAAGAACCGATCAGGTTGCAGGCGATGCGACGGAAGTAATCGTGTCGGGCATAGCTCAGGAAGGAACGGGAGTCGGTCAGCATACCCACAAAGTTGCCCAAAAGGCCCAAGTTGCCGAGGGAGATCATCTGATCCTGCATACCGGTCTTGTTGTCGTTGAACCACCAGGCAGAGCCGTGCTGGATCTTGCCGGGGATCGAAGAATCCTGGAAGCAGCCGATCAGCGTACCCAGCTGGGCATTGTCCGCAGGATTTAAGGAGTATAGAATCGTCTTGGGGCAGGCGTTTGCCATATCCAGTGCAGACAGCAGCTTGGAGATGTTGCCGCCGCAGGTGTTCTGGGCGATGGCATCCACGCCGGTGTCCGGGCCTTGTAGATTGAAAATGCGCTCGTTGTTATTTCGCAGGCAGGAGTAGTGCAGCTGCATCACGATGCCACGCTTGGCGTATTCTGCGCCCAAATGCAGGAGAATGACGGTCTGGAAGCCTTCGATCTCCGCTGTGGTGAGGGTCTCGCCACGGAGGGCTTTTTGGTAGACGGTATCTGCCTGCTCCACGGTGTAGTCCTGATAGGGGACATAGTCAAGGCCGTGGTCGCTGACCTTACAGCCGCGAGCATAGAAGTAATCCAGCCGCTGGGTCAGCGCGTCTAAAATGTCCTGCATAGTGGCAAGGGTGTCCTTGCCCACGGAGGCAGCCAGCTTGGCCATATATTCTTTCCAACCGGTCTTGTGGATGTTTACTGCCTTGTCGGGACGGTAGGAGGGGCCGACCACCACGGAAATGGTCTCGTCGGCTGCAATTTTCTCGTGCCAGGAAAGGTCGTCAATGGGGTCATCGGTGGTGCCGATGAAGGCAACATTTGCCTTGCGGATCAGGCCACGGGCGGACAGGTCCGGGTCGTTGCGGAGCTTCTCGTTGCAGATCTCCCAAATACGGGGCGCGCTTTCTGTGGTAAGGGGTTCATACACACCAAAGAACTGCTGCAGCTCCAGATGGCACCAGTGATACATCGGGTTGCCGATGGCCATTTCCAGGGCTTCGGCAAATTTCAGGAAACGCTCGTAGGGGGGCTTATTGCCGGTGATATAGGCTTCTTCTACGCCGTTGGAGCGCATCAAACGCCACTTATAGTGGTCGCCGGCAAAGGTGCCGTCGGGGTTTTCGCCACCCAGCCACACCTCGGTCAGGTTATCAAACCGCCGGTCCTCGTAAATTTCACGGGGATTCAAATGGCAGTGGTAGTCAACAAGGGGGAGCTTTTCCGCGTAATCGTGGAAAAGGTGCTTGGCTGTTTCGGTTTCCAGCAGGAAATCTTTGTCCATAAAGGCTTTCATAGGGATTCTCCTTTGGTTAAGATAGGGGCGGACGGATGTACCGTTCGTGGGAGGTTGCCACCGGCCGTGCAAACACGCCGGAAACAAGACCCAGCATTGCGTACAGCGACACGATGGAGCTGGGGCCGTAACTGATAAAGGGCAGGGTCAGGCCGATAACCGGCGCAACACCGATACACATACCAACATTGATGAGGGTCTGGAAAATCAGCGCCGCGGCTGCGCCGAAGCAGATCATACGTCTTGCATAGTCCGGGCTGCGGAAGCCGACCCAAATACAACGGGCGATGATCAGACCCAGCATGACCAGCACCAACGCGCAGCCAACAAAGCCCAACTCCTCACCGATGGCGGAGAAGACGAAGTCCGTATGCTGGCCGGTGAAGGCATCATTCTGGGTGCGGTGGCCGTTGAACAGGCCTTGGCCCGTCAAGCCGCCGCCGGTGAGGGAGCGCTGACTGAGTGCGGTCTGCCACAGAGGACCTGTGCGGTCCGGGTCCAATGCAGGATTAAACAACACTTCAAATCGCAGACGCTGATAGTCGTCCAGCCGGGGCCAAACCACGGGAAACGCCAAAATGACAAGGATAATAAAACCGGCAAACCACAGAAGATTTACGCCACCGGCAAAGGCCATAAAGCCGAGAATAAAAACGAAAATCAGAGAAACGCCCATATCATCAGACAGCACCATATTCAGACCGAACAGCAAAAGCAGGTGCAGGCCCATGTGCAGAATAGCGCCAAGACTGGAAATGTTTTCTTTATGGGCATTCATAATGGAGGCGGCAATCAGAATGTATGTAATTTTACAAATTTCAGCCACCTGAATATTAAAGGGCAAAACCGGAAGGTCAACCCAACTCTTGTTACCACCGACTTCCACACCGAAGGGAATCAAGAGTGCCAGAACAGCAACGTTAAAAAAAGCCAGGAAGTTGCGGTGCTCCATAAAGAAGTCCACATTTAACGAGGAAATAACGGCAAAGGCCAAAATGCCGATCACCGTTCCTGCAATCTGCATGATGATGTAACGGGGAGAATTGATGTAATTGGTGGTACTGGCGGTAACCAAACAGCCAAATGCTGATGTGAACACGCACAAAAGCAGCAACATCCAGTCGCCTTTCAAAACGGCGTGTTTCAACTGTTGAAAGTATTGGCGCATACAAAAATCCTCCTTTCACAATAATTAAAATCAGTATAGCATTTTTCGCGGCAAAAGTAAAGAACCTACAGCGCGCCAAAAATGACCAGCAGGCCGATGATACAGGGGACGCTGATGAGGATGGACAGGGAATTTGTGCCGGCAGCTACCGCAGGATCGCCGCCTGCTTTTACGCACAGGGCGGTGGAGACCATACCCACCGGGGCAAACACGGTGATGGCCAGCGCCTGCCGGATCTCGATAGGCAGGGGCAGGCAGAAATAGCACAGGGCAGCGGAAACAACGGTGATGGAATACCGCAGCGCAAGGATGCCGGCCATCTGCTTTAAGTAGGATTTTTCGATGTTTAGATCCAGCATCATACCCACCATCAGCATCGCCATAAAGGCGTTGGCGTTGGCAGCCGGGGTGATGAAATTGACGATGCCTTGGGGAATGGGCAGCTTGACCAAGGTGACCAGCAGCAAAATGAAATAGGTCAAAAAGGGAACAGAGTGCAAAAGGGTGACGCCGATGCGTTTTAAGTTCAGACCCTTAGAGCCGTCCAGAATGTTCCGGGAGATGGCGTAGGTAGTACCGTTGCACATCAAGGCGCTGCCGGTGTCAAACAGGCAGGTGCCAACAAGGCTGGCAGGTGCTAAAAAGCTTTGAATAAAGGGCATGGCAAATGCACCGATATTGAAGCCCGGCACGCAGTTGAGCCAAATGGCACGAATGGCGCGTTCTCTGCCACGGCTGAAAAACCAAGCCGCTGCCAGCATCAAACAGTTAAGAGAAAAGCCGATGACCGTGGCCAGCAGCAACGAAAGATCCGGCCGGTAGGAGGCAAAGCTCACGATGGCCGCGCAGGGCATGGTGATGTTCATCACGATTTTCACCGGGATGCGGTAATCCTCCGGCCCGAACAGGCCGACCCGTTTGAGCACATAGCCTAAAATGATGAAGCAGACCAAGGATGCGGATTTCAAAAGAATGGGAATCATAAAGACCTCCAAAAGGGAAAAAGGCGCGCCGTTGGGCGCGCCTTTTGATTCGAAAGGTTATGCCAAGTAAATTGCCTTGCAGGCCAGCATGGTCATATAGCAGTCCAGCTTGCTGACCACTTCGATGGGCGCGTGCATACTGATGACAGGTACGCCGGCATCCACGGTCACGATGTTGCGGTTTGCCATATAAGCGGCAACGGTGCCACCGCCGCCCTGATCGACCTTACCCAAGGTAGCGATCTGCCACAGAACGCCGGCATTGTCCAAGGTGGTGCGGACATGACCCATAGCCTCGGCGGAAGCGTCGCTTGCGCCGCCCTTGCCACGGGAGCCGGTGTACTTGCAGATGGAGATGCCGTAGTTCAGTTTACTGTTGTTCCGGCGGTCGCAGGTCTCGGGGAAGTTGGGGTCGAATGCGTTGGAAACATCGGCGGACAGGCAGAAGGAGTTAGCGAAGCACTGACGCAGATCAGCGTTTTGTGCCTTGCACAGCATTTCCATAAAGTACTCGAAGGCCTGGCTCTGCATACCGGAGATACCAACGGAGCCGATCTCTTCTTTGTCAGCCAAGATGCAAACGGCGGTGTGGGTGGGAACGCCCATGGTCAGAAGCGGCTCGATCTCGGCATAGGCGCAGACCCGGTCGTCGTGACCGTAAGCGCCCAAGAGACTTCTGTCCAGACCTACCTCGCGGCACTTGCCGGCAGGTACGATGGTCAGCTCAGCAGACAGGGAGTCGGTCTCAACAAGGCCGTACTTCTCGTTCAAAAGCTTCATAACATGCAGCTTCACCAAATCGGAGCCTTCGCCGCTCAAGGGCTCAGTGCCCAGAATCACATTCAGCTGCTCGCCCTCGATGACCTTGGCGGCTGTTTTCTGCATCTGGTCGGCTGCCAGGTGGGGCAGCAGGTCGGAGACATACAGAATGGGATCGTTGTCGTCTTCACCGATGGTGATGGTGACCATAGAGCCGTCCTTGCGGTAAACAACACCGTGGAGCGCCAGAGGAATGGTTGCCCACTGGTACTTCTTGATGCCGCCGTAATAATGGGTCTTGAAGTAGGCGATTTCAGAATCCTCGTACAGGGGGTTGGGCTTTAAGTCCATTCTGGGGGAGTCCACGTGAGCGGCGCAGATGTTGGCGCCCTGTGCCAGATTTTCGCTGCCGATGACGGCCAGAATGATGCTCTTACCCCGGTTATTAAAGAATACCTTGTCACCGGGCTTAATGTCCATACCGGGCACCATAGCCTTAAAGCCGTTAGCAATGGCAGTGGAAACGGCCCAAGCGGTGGCTTCGCGCTCGGTCTTGCATGCGTCCATAAAGGCTGCATAGCGCTTGCAGTAGGCTTCCATTTCGGCGCGCTGCTCTTCGGTCAGGGTGGCGTAGCCATTCTTGGGGGCGGCAAGCAGATTCTGCTTCAGTTCTTCGTTTGTCATAACAATTCTCCTTTATATGGGTGTAGGGCAGGTGTTTGCGCCTGCCGAAAGAAAATGCGTATTGCAGGTGAGGCAAGCCCCACGCTATTTACATTATACCAAGTGTATGCAAAAATGCAAGACATGCGGCCTCACAATCGGCCTTGTCGCCGGAATTTTCCAGAGTATAGTCGCAGCGCCGGGCAAACCAAGCGTTATCGTGCTGGGCGGCGATCCGTTTTTCGGCATACGCCCGGGAAATGCCGTCCCGGAGCATAATGCGCCGGATGCGGTCTTCTGTGGGAGCGGTCACGGCCACGGTCACATCGCACAGCTCTGCTAAGCCACCTTCAAACAGGCCGATGGCATCGATGGCCGCAAGGGGCGGCTCGTTTGCAAGCTGCTGCAGCACCGCCTGCTTGACGGCGCTGTGGGTGATGCGGTTTAAGTCCGCAAGGGCCTGTTCGTCGGCAAAGACGATGGTGCCAAGCTTCTTTCTGTCCAGCGCACCGTCTGCCACCGTGCCGGGGAAGCGGTCTTCAATGGCCTGCAGCAGGGCAGGATCGGAGGCAAGCAAGCTGTGATAAATAGCATCGCAGTCCAAAATCAGACCGCCCTTGTCGGCAATTGCCTGCAAAAGGGTGGTTTTGCCGCAGCCGGTGCCGCCGGTGATGCCGATGATGAAGGATTTTTCTTCCGCGTTGACCCGATAGAAGCCGGCGGCTTTGCCCAAACGGTTCTGCACGGCCAGCGCTTTTCCCGTGCCTTGGGGGCAACGGGCGAACACAGTGCCGATGGCCGGGTCGTCCAATTCACGCAGGGCGGCAAACAGACCGGCCATCAGGGAGTCCGGGTCGGCTTCCTTGCCGTAAGCAAGGGGAGAGAAGTTTGCAAAGGCTTCCAGCTCTTCTTCAAAGCACAAAACCCGGTTGTTGGGCGAAAAGTGCTTTTTCACATAGCCGGCAGCGGCTGACAGCTCGCCGTCCACGATGATGACCCGGCAAGCAGGGGCATAGTGCTTATACTTCATACCCGGAGCTTTTACCACCGCGTCTTTTTCAACGGATTCGGTGATGGCCTTGTCCAAAATCAGGTCGCCCACTACTTTCGCAAGCTGGTCGGGCGTGATACCGCCGGGACGCAAAAGCCGGGGTTTTTCGTCACTTAAATCGATAATGGTGGACTCCACACCTACCCGGCAAGGGCCGCCATCCACGATCATTGGGATTTTTCCCTCGTGGTCGTGAAGAACATGCTCTGCGGTGGTGGTGGAGGGTTTGCCGGAGATGTTGGCAGAGGGGGCGGCGATGGGTACGCCGGAAAGCCGGATGATCTCACGGGTCACGGTATTATCAGGACACCGAACAGCCACGGTGGGAAGCCCGGCGGTGGTGCATTTGGGAACACATTCCTTGGCAGGCAGCACCATAGTGAGGGGGCCGGGCCAGAATTTTTCTGCCAGCTTGTAGGCCACTTCGGGGATATGGTGACAGTATTTTTCCATATCGGCAGCCTCTGCGATGTGCAAAATCAAGGGGTTGTCCTGAGGACGGCCCTTGGCTGCAAAAATTTTGGCCACCGCGTCGGGATCCAAGCCGTTTGCACCAAGACCGTACACGGTTTCCGTAGGCAGAGCCACCAGCTCGCCCTTTTTGAGCAGCTCTGCCGCAAGGGCAGGGGTGTTTTCACCTGCGGCAGGTAAATATAAAGTTTTCATAAATTACCTCCCGAGGAAAAAATCGTTCTGTGGACTATTTTAATCTATTTTTATATAAAATACAATCTTTTTTCCATAAAAAAAGGAGCAACCGAAGTTGCTCCTTTTGATTTAAAGTTAAGCGGTGGGCTGGTTTGCAGCGTTGATGATCTGCACGAACTTCTCGGGAACCAGAGATGCGCCGCCGATCAGGCCGCCGTCGATGTCAGGCTGAGCCAGCAGCTCGTAAGCGTTCTTCTCGTTCATGCTGCCGCCGTACAGAATGGAGATGGCGCGAGCGTTCTTGGAGGAGTACAGCTTGCGGACAACAGCGCGGATGCCTTCGCAGACTTCCTGAGCCTGCTCGGGAGTAGCGGTCAGGCCGGTGCCGATAGCCCAGATGGGCTCGTAAGCGATGACGACCTTGCGGATCTTGCTCTCGGGAACGTTCTGCAGAGCCAGCTTGATCTGCATAGCGATGTGCTCGGTGGTAACGCCGTTCTCTCTCTGCTCCAGGGTCTCGCCGCAGCACAGGATGGGAGTCAGGCCGGCTTCCAGAGCAGCCAGAAC
>JAZOSY010000076.1:0-2233 GCA_045657385.1 Faecousia sp.
AACCCCATTATGGTTGACGGCACCGGTATGTGCGGCGGCTGCCGTGTCACCGTAGGTGGCGAAGTGAAGTTTGCCTGCGTTGACGGCCCCGAGTTCGACGGCCACAAGGTGGACTTTGCCGAGCTGATGAACCGCAACAGCATTTACCGCGGCCGCGAAGCCGAGGTCACCGAAAAACACGCTTGCCGCATTGAAAAAATGGGCAAGGACCTGATCAAGTAAGGAGGAACGAACCATGGCTAATATGACTTTGACTAAGACCCCCATGCCTGAGCAGGACCCCAAGGTGCGCGCCCGGAACTTCAAGGAAGTTACCTTGGGCTACACCGCTGAAATGGCTATCGAAGAGGCCAACCGCTGCCTGGGCTGTAAGAACCCCAAGTGCGTGGAGGGCTGCCCCGTTAACGTTCGCATCCCCGAGTTCATCAAGAAGGTGCAGGAGGGCGACTTTAAGGCCGCTTACGAGATCATCACCTCCACCAACGCGCTGCCTGCTTTGTCCGGCCGCGTCTGTCCTCAGGAGACCCAGTGTGAAGCTGTCTGTGTCCGCGGCATCAAGGGTGAGCCCGTTGCCATCGGCCGTCTGGAGCGCTTCGTGGCTGACTGGTATCGTGAGAACATCAACGCAATGCCCGAAAAGGTTGCCACCAATGGCAAGAAGGTGGCTGTTGTAGGCTCCGGCCCTGCCGGCCTGACCTGCGCTTCCGACCTGGCCAAGCGCGGCTATGAAGTGACTATGTTCGAGGCTCTGCACACCGCCGGCGGCGTTCTGGTTTACGGTATCCCCGAATTCCGTCTGCCCAAGGCCATCGTTGCCAACGAGGTGACCAAGCTGCAGGCGCAGGGCGTCAATGTGATGACCAATATGGTTATCGGCCGGGTTCTGACCATCGACGACCTGTTCGAGATGGGCTATCAGTCCATTTTCGTAGGCTCCGGCGCAGGTCTGCCTATGTTTATGAACATTCCCGGCGAGGCACTCAAGGGCGTTATGTCCGCCAACGAGTACTTAACCCGTACCAACCTGATGAAAGCTTACGACGATGAGTACGACACCCCCGTTGTCAAGTCCAAGGCCGTTGCCGTTGTGGGCGGCGGTAACGTGGCAATGGATGCTGCCCGTTGCGCTATGCGTCTGGGCGCCGAGAAGGTTTATGTTGTCTACCGCCGCGGTGAGGCCGAGATGCCTGCCCGTCTGGAGGAGCAGCACCACGCCAAGGAAGAGGGCATCGAGTTCAAGACTCTGTGCAACCCCACCGCCATTTTGGGTGACGAGAACGGCCGCGTCTGCGGTATGAACTGCATCCGTATGGAGCTGGGCGAGCCCGACGCTTCCGGCCGTCGCCGTCCCATCGAGGTGCCCGGCAGCGATTTCGTGCTGGATGTGGACACCGTTATCATGAGTTTGGGCACAAGCCCCAACCCCCTGATTCGTTCCACCACCCCCGGTTTGGACACCAACCGCAAGGGTTGCCTGATCGTCAACGGGCAGGAAATGACCACCCGTGACGGCGTGTTTGCCGGCGGCGATGCCGTTACCGGCGCAGCAACCGTTATTTTGGCTATGGGCGCAGGCAAGAAAGCCGCGGCCGCCATCGACGAGTACCTGAAGAACAAATAACCTTAACAAAACGCCCGGATAGGAAACTACCCGGGTGTTTTTTGTCGTTTTTGCGCTTTTCCAAGGATTTTTTCTTGCCTTATGGGGGCGCGTATAGTAAGATTGTTTTGTAAACATCATAAGGACGGCAAAAGAAATGAAAATAAAGAGAAAAAACCTTTCCTATGAGCAAGTTATGGCCTTGCCCAGACCAAAGCACCGCAAACCCCTGAAACCCTTGTTTTTGTTACAGCTGGTTGTGCGGATTTTGGCAATTTTCGACTTAGCGCCCACGAAATTCACCTACAAAACCCACGGTATGGAGCAAATCGGCAGAAAAGAACCCTGTCTGATTCTGATGAACCACTCCAGTTTCATCGATTTGAAGATTGTGTCTCGGATTTTCTTCCCCAAGCGCTACGGCATTGTGTGCACATCCGACGGTTTTGTGGGTAAAAATCTGCTGATGCGGCTTTTGGGTTGTATTCCCACCCAAAAATTCGTCAGCGATGTGACCCTCATCCGGGATATGGAATACCTGCTCAAGAAAAAGCGCACCAGCGTGCTGATGTATCCCGAGGCCAGCTACTCCTTTGACGGCACGGCCACCCCCTTGCCCCGGAAAATGGGCGT
>JAZOSY010000077.1:0-17749 GCA_045657385.1 Faecousia sp.
GTCAGCTTTTGCGCCAGCCGTGTCATAATGCCCTTGCTGTAGGATAAACTTGCTGTGTTGGAACTGCCACCAGGGAAGCGTGTTAAAACAGGGCGCTGACCGGTATGTTCAAAAATCAAATCCTGCATTGCCTGCAGGTCGGCCATAAATGCATCTTCACTCTTGTAAATTTTGGAATAGTCGTGGGTGTAAGAGTGAATGGCGATGGTGTGACCTTCTTTAGCAGTACGGGAGAGAATGTCGATATAGCGTGTACTCACAACGAAGAAGCTGACTTTTACATTATACCTTGCCAGCGTATCCAAAAGTCGACCTGTGTGGCTACTGGGACCGTCGTCAAAGGTTAGGTAGATTACCTTGCCGTTGGGTTCAATGGCTGTACCGCCTGTTTCCAAAGGTGTACCAACAAATTGCGAAGGAGCCAAATCCGGTGGCACAACATAAACAGTTCTTTCCATTGTGGTTGTGTTGCCAAAACCGTTGGTAACGCTGTATTGGGTCGTGTAAACACCGGGAATCTGGTTGTTTACTGCACCATCACAGACTACTTGGAAAGTCAGGTCGTAGTCGTATTTGTCCCAAGCAATATAGCCGGGGTCTTCATAAGGTTGGCCTGCCATTAGGATAATGGTGTGTCCGCCAAGTAATTCCATTTTTGGCGCTTCGGGGTCGTAGTAGCGTATGGTACGGGTGGCGGTTGCGATATTACCGGAAGAATCGGTAACCTGATAAGTAACAACGCCGTTGTGTTCTGTGCAAATTACTTTGTCGGTTATATTGCCATCGCAATTATCTTGTGCGGAAAAACCCTCTTCCACATAGGGGGTATAGGGTGCTGTGTAGTAGTTAGGGATAGAGCATAGTGTGATAACAGGAGCAACCGTATCTACAATGCGCACAAACCGATAAGCGCGCAGTATGGCATCCCCATATTGCGCCGTGTAAAGAACGAGCTGGTTGCGCATGACGTTTGTTTGAATTGTACCTTGTATATTCACCGGTATTTCTGTCACAATGCCGTTTTCATCGGTGATGTATGCGGTTGCTCCTAATTCTTCATAGGAACTGCCGTGTTCCAAAGTAATTTCCTGTTCGCCGTTCAGCGAAATGGAAATTTTCGGTTTCGCCGGTTCATCGTGGGCGTTTGCAGTTAAATGGAGTTGCTCCCGAAATGCGTAAACAACAATGGAAGCGACGATTAAAAGAAGAATCAACCCATAGATTATATAATTCCAAAATGACTTTCTCATTTGTATGAACATCCTTGCGTTTTGGTTGTTTCATTATATCACAGCGTCCGACAAAACATCAATAGGCAAAAAATACCGGACTGAAAATTTCAGTCCGGTATTGCTCAAATTCGTTTGTAGAGGCACATCTGATAGGCGATGCCATTTTCTTCACCGTCTTGAAGGATTTCTGCCAATTTCCATTGGGGATCTTCGTCCAAATTGGGGAAGAAAGTGTCGGATTCCGGCGTAGAGTGTACTTTGGTTACATAGGCGGTGTCGCAGAAAGGAAGCATCTGCTTGTAAATACTGCCACCACCGATTACCATAGCCCGCGATGCGTCATTTGCAAGCTTTACGGCCTCTTCCGGACTGTGGCAAATCACTACATCGTCCATCTCCCAATCCTGCCGGGTCAAAACCACATTCACCCGATTGGGCAACGGTTTGCCACCGGGGAAATCCGCCAGGGTTTTGCGGCCTACAATCACCATAGCCCCTTTTGTAGTCTCCCGGAAGAACTTCCGGTCAGCAGACAGGGCGATGGGCTGGGTTCCGTCCTTGCCGATGCCCCAATCGTCATAAACAGCTACGATCAATTCCATCCGGCTACCTCAGATTGCCATAGGGATATCAAAATCAAAGGGATGGAACTGGTAATCCTCTACCTTGAAGCTGTCCTTGGTGAACTGATAGAAATCGGTCACGGAAGGATCCAGCGTTACCTTAGGTGCAGGCAGACCTTCCTTTTCCAGCATTGCCTTTACGGCAGGAATGTGCCGGTCATAAATGTGGCAGTCTGCAATCACATGTACCAGCTCGCCGGCTTCCAGACCGGCAACCTGCGCCATCATCATCAGCAGCATGGAGTACTGCACCACATTCCAGTTGTTTGCGGTGAGCATATCCTGGGAACGTTGATTCAGAATGCCGTTCAGGGTGTTGCCGGAAACATTAAAGGTCATAGAGTAAGCACAGGGATACAGATTCATCTCGTGCAGATCCTCGAAGGTGTAAATATTAGTCAGGATACGACGGGAAGCAGGATTATTCTTCAGATCGTAGATCACCCGATCCACCTGATCGAACATACCCTCTTTGTACTGATGCTTCACACCCAGCTGATAGCCATAGGCCTTGCCGATGGTGCCGTCTTCACCGGCCCATTCGTCCCAAACATGGCTGCCCAAGTCTTCGATGCGGTTGGACTTCTTCTGCCAGATCCACAGCAGCTCGTCCAGCGCAGACTTCCAGTAGGTGCGCCGCAAAGTCATGATGGGAAATTCTTCCTTCAGGTTGTAGCGGTTGACCACACCGAACTTCTTCACAGTGTGTGCCGGAGTGCCGTCAGCCCAACGGGGTCTGACCTCCAGATCGGTGTCATAAAAGCCGTTGTTCAAAATATCAAGACAAGTTTGGCGATACAGTTCGTCCGCTCTGCTCATAGTGATTCCCTCCAAATGAACAATTTTATCTATTGTATCATAAGTGCCGACAAATTACCACAAAAAAATGCGAGTTTCTAAAAACTCGCATTTTTTGTTATTCGATGTGTTCGTGGTTGCTGATGTGATCTTCACAGTAGCAATGATAGCCGTTGCACCGGGAGCAGTAACGGAATTCCAGCTCCGGGTTGCTCACATCGGTCCGACCGCATACAGTGCAGCGATGATTGTAATTTTCCGATTTTGCCTGATGGGGAGGCGTGTTGGGAGCAAAGGGGATCGTGCCGGTCTTCTTTGCCGGCTTCTTCTTGAACGCTCTGCTCAATTTCAACCGGGCAGACATGGGCAGAAAGTTAACAATGTCGCTGCCATTAAATATCAGGAAGTTGGCAAGACCGACCAACGGGAACAAACTGTGAGGGAACAGATTGTCGGGGGTGGTCATATTGATAATGCTGACAAGAACGAGGGCAAGATATATAATACCCATAACCCAAGCCTTTACCGGGATGATAAACAAAAAGAAAAACTGTGCATCAGGATTGGTAACAGAGAAGGTGAGCAGCAGACTCAAATGGAGATAAAAAGCCATTTGGGAGTAGAGCCCAACGAAATATGTTGGCATATAAATGGTATCACCGATGATAACAGATTCCGTGGGGAAGAAAATCATTGCGAAGATGTCCATCAAAATCACGCCGGAGAAGTAGTACAGATTAAACCGCAGCGTGCCCATAGACAGTTCTACGGCCCGACCCAGATTATAAAAGAAATACAGGAAAATAAGCCCCAAAACGCCACTGTAATTCTCGGTAAATACAAAGGTCAACAGCCGCCATACCTGTCCTTGCAGAATAAGGCGTTTGTCAAAGCACAAAAGCTCGTAAAGCTGCATGCCGCCGTTAATCATACTGATAATACTTACCAGAGCAGAGCCTAACACAATATACAGCATCAAATTGGGGATACCCTTATCCCGATGCTGAAAGCAGAAGCGGTCAAAGGACCGACGAAGATTTTTCAAGCCAATCAACTCCTAATAAAACTGCCAATATCATACCACTATTTGGAAGAAAAGTCTATAAAGGAATTATGAACAAATTTCCCTATAAAAAAACGAAAAAAACCTTGACTTTTCTGCGGTTTTGTGTAAAATAATAACGAATTGCATATAAGCCTTATCAAGAGTGGTGGAGGGAACGGCCCGATGAAACCCGGCAACCTGCCGAGGAATTTCTAATCCAAGCGGTTGCTCTATCCGGCGAGCAGATTTTTTCTGTGGCAAGGAAAAAACACGCAGGAATACTTCGTGTATTTCAAGTGGATTTTTCCGAAGTTCACGGAGAAAAGATGCCGGTGGAGAGTGCGACAGTTTTGATTAGAGATTCCTCCCTGCAAGGTGCCAAATCCGGCGGCAACGAGAGATGAGGATTCGATAGAGCGCACATCGAATTCTCGGTGTGTGCATTTTTTTGCTATTTACTCCAAAAGCCTCCCTCTGGGAGGGAGGTGGCCGAGCAATAGCGAGGACGGAGGGAGAGGAAAACTCCCGGTAATTGTTGTGTGTAGAAAGGAATCAAAAATGGAAAAAAGACTATTTACATCTGAGTGTGTGACCTGCGGCCACCCCGACAAGGTGGCGGACGCTATATCCGACGCAATTTTGGACGCTTGCCTGGCGCAAGACCCCAACTCCCGTGTGGCCTGCGAGACCACCGTCACCACAAACTTCTGCCTGATCTGCGGCGAGATCACCACCACAGCCGTGGTGGATTATGAAGCCGTGGCCCGTGAGGTTATAGCCTCCATCGGCTATACCAAGGCCGAGGACCAATTTGCCGCTGACACAGTGGAAATCCTCTGCAAGATCCACACCCAGTCCGCGGACATCGCCTTAGGCACAAACGACGAAGTTGGCGGTGCAGGCGACCAGGGCATGATGTTCGGCGGCGCTTGTACCCAAACCCCCGAATTGATGCCTCTGCCTGTTGCGCTGGCACGAGCCTTGGCCAACCGCCTGACCCAGTGCGTTGAGAGTAACGACCTTTTGCGCCCCGACGGCAAGACTCAGGTCTCCGTGGAATTTGACGAGCAGGGCAGGGTAGTAGGCATCGATACCGTCGTTGTGTCCGTTATGCACAGTGCTGATTTTGAGATCGAGGAGCTGCGCCGCTATGTCCGCGAGGGTGTGATCGCCCCCGTGCTGGAGCACTACGGCTATCATATTGATAATGTATCCCACATCCATATCAATCCCACCGGCAATTTCGTCATCGGCGGCCCTAACGGCGACACAGGCCTGACCGGCAGAAAAATCATCGTTGACACCTACGGCGGCTACTTCTCCCACGGCGGCGGTGCCTTCTCCGGCAAGGACCCCACCAAGGTGGACAGAAGCGGCGCTTATATGGCCCGTTATATGGCAATGAACCTTGTCGCAGCCGGCCTTGCCGAGCAGGTAGAGGTGCAGATCGCCTATGCCATCGGTGTTGCCCAGCCTGTGTCCCTGCGTGTGAATAGCTATGGCACCGGCAAGATCGCCGACGAGGAAATGACCGCCCTGCTCCGCAAGCACTGCGACCTGACCCCTGCCGGCATCATCCGCAAGTTGAACCTGCGCCGCCCTATCTATAGCCAGACCGCCCGTCGCGGCCATTTCGGCGTAGAGAACTTGCCCTGGGAGCAGCTGGACTTGGCAGAAACTCTGAAAAAAGGCCTGTAAAACCGAGAAATAAACACATATGCACAAACTTTATTCACCCACTCTCCAAAACAGGGGAGTGGGTGAATCCATATTCGGAAAATATAGTGAAATAATGCAAAAAATGTGTTGCTTTTCCCGTTTGTATGTGCTATATTTACAAAGAAGAAAACTCGATTTTCTATAAATATCAAGGAGGAGAAAACTTTGAAAAAGAAACTTTTAGGTTTACTGATTGTTCTTTGTCTGGTTGTGGCGATGATCCCCATCCTGGCAAACGCTGAGCCTATGACCGCAAGCTTGTGGCTGGGCACAACTCAGTACACAATTACCCAAGGCGATGATCCGCTTTACTTCACCACAACAGCTGCTGGTGTTGTAACGCAGAGCACCACCGCAATCGAAGATACATACAACCTCAAGCTGGAGTTCGCTGAGGGCACCGATGCTGTACCGACTCTGTACGCACGCGATGCATTTATTGGCGATCGCAACAGTGCGTGGTGCGCGATTCAGGGCGTTAGCAATGATGCAAGTAAGTTCCTGATCGTTGTTGAAAGAGTTGAGGCCCCCAGAGCAAACAGCGCTGATTTCTCTTGGGCAAATATGCTGCAGTGGAATATTGGCGATTTGGAAATTCGCGGCTACAAGGGCGATCAGGCTCCTACCGATCCCGATGAGTGGGGCAGAGTTTACAACAACTCTTCTTTCCAGAGCCTGAAGGCTAATGGAAAGACCGTTACTTTTAACAAGGTGAACGGCTCTATTATGAGTAAGGGCACCGATACCAGAGAAGCTGTTAATGCCAAGTATGTTGTGTTCAACGGTGGCACGTTGTTGCTGCAGTCTAAGACAACCGGCGCTATCAACGGCAGCTCTAAGGTTACCGTTAATAGTGGTGACATCACCCTGATCTCCCTGGAGCAGAGAGCGATTAATGGCGATTACTCTGCAGATGGTTTGGTTGTCAATGGCGGCACCTTGACCGCTAAGGCTGGCACTTACCTGTTTGAGGGAGCTGGCACTCCTGTCTTCAGCGGCTATAGAAACGCTGAGAATGAGAATATCTATTACTCTGTATGTAGTACAGATGTAGATGGCAATGAGCCCACTAACTTCGTTCCCGGTGCAGTTTCCCTGTCCGGCATGAAGTACCTTAGGGTTGAGGCTGGCTATACTGCTACCGTAACAGGCGGCACCGCAGATAAGGCCAAGTACCCCGCTGGCGCAACTGTTATCTTGACCCCCGGCGCTGCACCTGCAGGTCAGAGCTTCGACGGTTGGGCATCCGAGGATGTTACTGTTGCTGATGATAACACCTTCATTATGCCTGCCGGCAATGTAACTGTTGAGGCTAAGTATGTTTACAAGACCACTCTGAAGCTTCTTGGTGCCGAACATAGCTTTGTTGACGGCACTCCTGTTTACCTGAAGTCTGAGTCTGGCGCACTGGTTGCCGCTACAGATGCAGATTACAATGTCAAGCTGGCATACGATGCCAACAAGGTTCCCACCATTTACTTAAAGAATGCAGATCTGTCTGCTGAGACCGCTATTATCGATACCCTCACCAACGCAGAGGTGGCTATCGTAACAGAAGCAGCAAGCACCCTGTTCTACACCAACGATATCGTAGACGGTTCTGCTGATGCTGCTGCCTCTAACGACAAGTGCGGCGCGATCGTAACCTCCGGTAAGGTCAACTTCAGCGGCGACGCTAAGCTGACCCTGAAGGGCAACGGCAGCACGATCTATGGTGCTGCAGCTACTGCTGAGCTGATTTTCAACGATGCCAATGTCGAAGTTGCGAAGACCAATAAGTCCGGTAACTCCGGTGGCTGGTATGACAATGCCTTCGGCGGCAATTATAGCGCGATCACCTTCAATGGTGGTAAGGCCACTATCTCCTCCACTCGCTTTGTTCTGCTCAATGGCACTACTTTGACAGTGGATGACGGCGCAGATGTAACTGTAAACAGCAATAACTACACTTGGAATGCCCAGACAATTCGCGTTAAGGATGGCTCCTTCTATGTGGAAGGCAGCAACTCCAGCGAGCTGCTGAAATCCACCACTGTTATCGTTGACGAGAACGGTGTGTTCGAAGCAAAGAATACTAGCACCGGCGCAAACGCTACCATTTCCGTAGCAGCCCCCACTCTGAACAATGTTTATGCAGTGGTTGGCGCTGATAAGGAAACTGCAGCTGCGTTTGATACTGCAAGCACTTCCATCACCGGCAAGTACTTCAAGGCTGGCAAGGCCTACGATGTAACCGTTACTGACGGTACTGCACAGTCCGTTGGCGCTGCTGCAGCAACCATCAAGGCTTTCGTTGGCGATACTGTTACCCTGACTCCCGGCACTGCTCCTGCAGGTCAGGTGCCCGCAGGCTGGACTGTTACCAGCAATAACGCAACCCTGAACGGTTCCAGCTTTGTTATGCCTGCTGCAAATGTTGCGGTTAAGGCTAACTTCGGCGTTGCTGGCGGCATCACCATCGGCTCTACCGAGTACACCGTCAACAAGGGCGGCGCAGCAATCTACTTCAAGACCGATGCAAACGGTGTTGTTACCGTTGCAGGCGATGAGAATGACTACAACCTGAAGCTCGTCTATGCTGACGAAGAGGGCGCAGTTCCCACTCTGTACCTGAAGGGCGCAAACCTGGATGCAGCCATCAAGAGCAATGTGTTCTCTGCCGGCGCTACCAAGATCGTTGTTCTGACCGATTCCACCGTTTCCGGTGCGATCAGCTGGACCAACGGCAACCTGACCATTGAAGGCCCCGGCAAGCTGGCTCTGTCCAAGACCATTACTACTACCGGTGTTGCTCTGACCTTCAAGAATGCAAACATCGAGTTGAAGACCGGCACTGCTGTTGGTCTGAGCGGTAAGGACATCACCTTCAATGGTGGTAAGTTCGTGTTCGAATCCACCAATAGCCTTATCTCCGATTGGAGCGGCGCAACCGGTACCAGCCGCACAATTCTGGTTACGGGCAATGCACAGGTAACCGCTACCTCTGCGAACTCCTCTGCTATCGTACTTGCAAACAACAATGCATCCTTTGTGGTCGAAAGCGGCCATGTAAAGCTGATCAGCAATGGTGATGCCGACGGCACTGCTGCAACCGATGGTTGGGGCCACACTCTGAGAGGCTCTGCTATCTTTAAGATCAACGGCGGCACCTTCGAAGTGATCGGTAATGAGTTTACCGTATATGGCAGCAGCGGTGTCAAGCTTGATTTGACAGAAAATGCCAACTACTTCGCAATCTGTGCTAACAATGTAAATGGCACTGGCGCTGTTGAGTATACCACTACCGATAAGCTGACTCAGTACAACTCCAGCTTCGGCATCAAGTACTTCAAGATTGCTCCTGCTTACACCATTACTGTAAACGGTGCAACTGCAAGCTCCACCAAGGCAAGCGCTGGCGCAGAGATTACTCTGACTCCCGTTCTGCCTGTTGGCAAGAAGCTGGATTCCTGGACTGTTGACGCTGGCTCTACTGCAGTTACCATCGTGGACAACAAGTTCGTTATGCCCGAGGGCAATGTAAGCATCACTGCAAACTATGTTGACGATCCTCTGTACGACGGCAATCCTCTGGAGATCGGCTTCTGGTTCGCTGGCTACAAGCAGATGGTGACCCGTGGTGAAACCTACTACCTGATCACCGATGCATCCGGCGCTGTTACTGCTACCGGCGCAACTGCTGACAACTACAACATCAAGATCGAGTATGAATTCGGTAAGGCTCCCGTTATCTCTCTGCGTGGCGCTTACATCAAGGGTTCCTACGGCGCGATCATCAACAACAACCAGTCCAGCGGCAACCTGACCGATGCTCAGAGAGCAGACAAGGTCGTGATCGTTGTTGAGGACGAACTGGGCAACGCTACTTCTGCTGTTCCTTCCGGCGTAACTGCTGATTCCTACCTGGTCAGCTACATCCTCCTCTCCAAGGGCGATCTGGAAATTCAGGGCCCCGGTAAGCTGGTCGTTGACAAGGCTGTTGCCGGCGAAACCACTATCGCAGGCAAGATTCAGGCAGGCGGCGACCTGACCTTCACAGATGCTGATGTACAGCTTCTGTGCGGTTCCCTGAAGGGCACCAACATCACCTTCGACGGCGGTAAGGTTGACGCAACTGCTACCGGCGAACTGGTGGTCTCCGTATGGCAGACCGCAACTACCATTCTGGTTAAGGATGATGCTCAGGTCAGCCTGACCTCCACCGACAAGGCAGCAATGCACATTGTTGGTGCTGATGCAGCCCTGCAGATCGACAGCGGCAGCCTGAAGCTGAAGTCCACTGCAACCGGCACAAACTCCGAAAACGCTGCCCTGAAGATGTCCGGTGGCGCTAAGTTCAAGATGAACGGCGGTACTCTGGAGATTTCCGGCACTGTTGCTGTTGTAACTGGCGACATTGCAATGGAACTGAATGGCACCTTCGATGCGATCTGCGCAAACAACGCAGAAGGCACCGGTGCTGTTGCCTACAAGGATACCACCCTGAAGCAGTACAACTCCTCCTTCCAGCTGAAGTACTTCAAGATCCAGCCCGGCACTGGTTCCGCTGGCGATGACGATGGCGGCAACACCGGCACCCACACCCACTCCACCACTAAGGTGAGGGGCAAGGCAGCTTCCTGTACCGCTAATGGCATTAAGGAACACTACAAGTGCTCTTGTGGCAAGTTCTTTGAAGACAAGGCCGCTAAGAAGGAAATCAAGAATATCGACACTTGGAAGGTCATTAAGGCTACCGGCCATAAGGACGCTGACAAGGACGGTATCTGCGAGACCTGTAAGAAGTCTGCACAGACCTCTGACAACTCCTTCACCGCACTGTGGGTCACTCTGCTGACTGTGTCCGCTATGGGCCTGTGTGTTACCTTCGTTTACAATAAGAAGATGAGGGCAACCAAATAAGATAAAGTGATCTGAATCTAACAAAAGGGCGATGACGGTTTCCGTCATCGCCCTTAAATTATGCGGTCCAGAAGTATAGTTCCTGATTTCTTAAATCATCCCATAGATATAATAAAAACCCCGGATACTTGCGTATCCGGGGTTTCTTGTTGCGTTAAATTACTTAGCGGCGCCAGCGATCTGAGCAGCAACTTCTTCAGCGAAGTTGTCTTCCTTCTTCTCAATGCCTTCACCCTTGATGTAGTGAATAGCATCAACGAAGGTAACCTTGCCACCCAGTTTCTTAGCAGCGTCAGCAATGTAGCCGGCTACGTCGCCCTTGAACAGGTCGGAACGGACGAATTCCTGCTGCAGCAGGCAGATTTCCTTGTAGAAGGCAGCCATTTTACCGGCAGCGATCTTTTCCTTAACCTCAGCGGGCTTGTTTGCCATCTTGGGGTCGTTATCCATCAGAGCAACCTGAACAGCCAGCTCCTTGTCGATCTCAGCCTGAGGAACCTGAGCCTTATCCCAGTATCTTGCGCCCATAGCAGCAATCTGCATAGCAACGTTCTTACCGATCTCGGTAGCGTCGCAGCCTTCAACAGCCAGGTTTACCAGAACACCGTGGGTGCCGCCTGCGTGAACATAGGCAACAGAAGTGTTCTCAGCAAAACGAGAGAAGCGGCGGATCTGCATGTTTTCGCCAATGGACATAACCTTCTCCTGCATGATCTCGGTAACGGTCAGGTTGGAGTTGGGGTACTTAGAAGCCTTCAGAGCCTCAACATCAGCGGGGTTAGCGGTAGCAACGACCTCGGCCAGATTCTTGACCAGATCCATAAATGCATCGGTCTTAGCAGCAAAGTCGGTCTCGGAGTTAACTTCGATCACAACGCCAACACCGTTCACAACGGTAGCGTAAGCAACGCCTTCAGCAGCGATGCGGTCAGCCTTCTTAGCAGCCTTAGCCAGACCCTTTTCACGGAGCCAGTCAACGGCCTTGTCCATATCACCATCGGTAGCGGTCAGAGCTGCCTTGCAGTCCATCATGCCAACGTTGGTCATCTCACGCAGCTTCTTAACATCAAGTGCAGTAAATGCCATTTTTAATATCCTCCAAATATGAAATTACTCAGCAGCCTCAACGGTCTCAGCCTCGACCTGAGCCTCAACCTGAGCGTCCTCACCCTGACGGCCTTCGATAGCAGCGGAAGCCATAGCAGCAGCGATCAGACGGATAGCGCGGATAGCGTCGTCGTTGCCGGGGATAACGTAGTCGATCTCATCGGGATCGCAGTTGGTATCAACGATAGCAACAACGGGGATGCCCAGCTTCTTAGCCTCGTCGATAGCGTTGTGCTCCTTGCGGGGGTCAACGATGAACAGAGCAGCGGGGATCTTCTTCATTTCCTTAACGCCGCCCAGATACTTCTCCAGCTTAGCGATCTCGCCCTGATGCTTGATAACTTCCTTCTTGGGCAGCATTGCGAAGGTGCCGTCCTCTTCCATCTTGCGCAGCTGAGCCAGACGGTCGATACGGGTACGCATGGTGCGGAAGTTGGTCAGCATACCACCCAGCCAACGAGCGTTGACGTAGTAGCCGCCGCAGCGAGCAGCCTCTTCCTTAATAGCGTCCTGAGCCTGCTTCTTGGTGCCGACGAACAGGATGTTACCGCCATTTGCGGAAGTCTCACGGATGAAGTTGTAGGCCTCTTCCAGCTTCTTAACGGTCTTCTGCAGGTCAATGATGTAGATACCGTTACGCTCGGTGTAGATGTAGGTGGCCATTTTGGGATTCCAGCGACGGGTCTGGTGACCGAAGTGTACGCCAGCTTCCAGCAGACTTTTCATAGATACGACAGACATGTTTTTTACTCCTTTTGTTTTTCCTCCACCCCGTTCATCTCGCACTGCCCGTTCCCTAAGGAACACGAGGGGGTACGATCACCGGGTGTGTGGCATTAAAATACTACGGAAATTTTTCCGTGCCGAATCATTATACAGGAAAAATTCCTGTTTTGCAAGTATTTTTTCCAAATTTTTTCAAGAATATTCTGCTTTTTCCAAACAAAAAGGCCACCAAATGGCGGCCTTTAGAATAGAAGTCGCGGTTTGCCCCGCAAAACCCTGCAGTTGTCCGGCTTGATGTCCACCAAAACAATATCCGGCCCAATCCTGCAGATGTTGTTCCAGGGGATTACATAGTCATCTCTTGGCGGACCAAATCCACCAAACATACACCGACCGGGTACAACAATCGCGTTTACTTCTCCGTTGGGAAGCTGAATCAGGACATCCTGAATAAATCCAAGCCGTCTTCCGTCACTGATGCAGATTACCTCTTTGCAGAGGAGCTCTGTAAATTTAGCTGACATTGATTACCACCCCCATAGTTTTTATTAAAGACTATGACACGGTGATTTCGTCTATGACAAATTAAATGACTTTCGCATGGATTTGATGGCGCTTTTTTCCAGACGGGAAACCTGCGCCTGAGAGATACCTAAAGCGTTGGCCACCTCCATCTGCGTCTTCCCATCATAAAACCGTAAGAATAAAATGTGCTTCTCCCGAGACCCTAGCGCCTGATAGGCGGATTGCAAACAAATCTGGTCAATCCATGCGCCCTCTGTATTCCGTGTGTCTTTGACCTGGTCTAAAATGGTCAGTGGATCACCGCCCTCGGCATAGACAGGGTCGTATAGGCTCACAGGGGCACAAACAGCGTCCAGGGCTTCCGCAACATCACTTTCCGGCAACTCCAACTCTTTCGCCACCTCTGCGTTAGTAGGGTCGCGGCCCAAAGTCAGCACCAAACGTTCCTTGCACTGCAAAACCCGGTAGGCCACATCCCTCAGTGACCGGGAGACCCGAATTGCCGAGTTGTCCCGTAAATACCTACGTACCTCGCCGGCGATCATAGGCACACCGTAAGTGGAAAAACGCAAACCTTTTGTAGGGTCGAAATTGGCGATGGCTTTCATAAGACCGATGCACCCCACCTGAAATAAGTCATCGGGACTTTCACCCCGTTTTTCAAATCGCTGAATCACCGACAGCACAAGCCGCAGATTTCCTTCAATCAATAGCTGTCGCGCGTCGTCATCTCCGTTCTTTGCTTGCAGCAACAGACTGTCCATCTGTGCTTGGGACAGCACCTTCAACTTTGTGGTATTCACTCCACATAATTCTACTTTCCCTTGCATACATCCTCCTGCAAAACGATGATGTAGACAGTATTTCCTGCCCGGGAAAAATCATACAAAATCAAATTTGTGCAACCATACAAAAAATTTGGAGTGTATGGAATAAAGAACGAGATTTTTGTTTAAGACAGACCGCGTAAAACACTTTTTCTTATTTTTTGATGTAAAATGTGGCTGGTTATAACGGAGACATAATCCTTTTTTATTATGGTAATTTTGCGTATATGCAACAGAATATGCAGTCCCGTTTTTGGGTCATAAAAGGGAAAATATAGGAAAAACGGCTTGATGGCCTTGAGTTTTCCACATTATCAACAGGTTTTTCCACAAGCAGCCTGCGATAGGGGAGTGAGTATGGAATATGCACTTTGGTTAACATAAAGAATATGGGTCGATTTGCGGTTTTTGCAACTTTTTCATTTTCATCATTTTGCCAATAGGTTTTTTTAACCGTCAAAAATGCACCTTGACAAAATGAAAACAGCTATTTCCTTTAAAAATAATGAAAATATTAGGAAAAATTTTTAAAAAGGTATTGATTTTATGGGAAACCTCCGCTATAATTGGATGGTGCTTGCGCATAGTACAAAACAGGAGGTGTAACAATGCCCAACATTAAGTCCTCTAAGAAGGATGTCATTTCTTCCAAGATTGCTTACGAGAAGAACAAGGCTAACAAGTCTGCTCTGAAGACTGTCCTGAAGAAGTTTGATGCTGCTCTGGAGTCCGGCGTTCGCGCTGACGCAGAAGCTGCTTACAAGCTGGCCGTTAAGGCTGTTGATCAGGGTGTCAACAAGGGTATCGTCAATAAGAACGCTGCAGCCCGCAAGAAGAGCAGCCTGACCTTGAAGCTGAACAAGCTGGCCTGATTTCTCTGAAAATATCGCCTTCCGTATGATTCGGAAGGCGTTTTTTCATTATATTGGCAGCGGATCTTTTTCCGTAACTGTGCACGACCTCGCCCTCGAAGTACACAAAGTACATCTTCGGGCGGGTCGTTTCATTTACAGAAAAATCTCTCGCTGCCAGCGGCAAGTCTCTCGGCGCCCGGGAAGGTATCTTTTGCCCCATTATCTATTGAAAACAGGAATTTGCTGTGCTATACTGAAGAAAATGAAACTGGGAGGCTTTTCTCATGAACAAAGAAGCAGCCAAAATATTCAGCCGTGTGATTTTAGCGGACAAGCCTGTCCGCATTAAACTCTTGGGCGACTCCATCACCCATGGCCATAGCGGCACCGGTTTTTGTACAGACGGAGACCAAATTATCCCCGGCGTCCACCGCAATCCCAACGGCTACTGCTGGGCGAACCTGCTCCGGGACTATCTGCAAAGCCGCTATAACTGCCAAGTGATCAATAACGGCATCTGCGGTATCAATACCCAGTTTATCATTGACCGTTTTGACGAGCTGGTGGATCCAGAGGATGATATCATTTTGTGTATGATCGGCACCAACGATCGCCGGCAGTATGAAGCCGGTGGTCCGAAAAGACCCAGAGATGTCCGTAGGCAGGAGATTTATGCCAACTACCTTGCTTTGGAGAAAAAGCTTCGCGAGGCTGGCAAGCCCACTGTCTTTATGGTCAGCATTCCTGCTGAAGGCATCTTCGAAGTAGAAGAGAGCATTATGGAAGACGGCGGTAAGTACTGGCAGGTGGTTCATATGGATGACATTCACGATCTGTATGTGAAGGCCTCCGTTGAGCGCAATTTCCCTCTGATCGACCTGTTTAATCTGGTTCGTCAGTACTGCTGGGAGAACAATGTTGCCCTCAGCGAGCTGGTGAAGGACGGCTGCCATCCCAATGACCGTGGCTATGAACTGATGTTCCGGCTGATTCTGGACGAACTTGGTTTCGCCCTTCCTACCATATAATAAAATTGCAGGGGTAGCCGCGGCTATCCCTGCATTGTCTTTTAAGCAGAAATATGGTATAATAATAAAAAGGAGGTGTTACCGTGGCCAAATTATCCGATCCTATCACCATATTAAAAGGCGTCGGCCCTACCAAGGCAAAGCAGTTCGCTGCCCTGAATATCTATACCTTGGAAGACCTGATCTGCCATTTCCCCCGATACTACGAGGATCGCACCCGTCTGGTGCCTATCGAAAAGCTGGAGCCGGATGTTCCTGCCTGCTTTAAGGCTATGGTTATGAACACCCCCAGAACCAGCCATATCCGTAAAGGCTTGGACATTACAAAGGTGCAGGTGGCTGACTATTCGGCTCGGCTGACGCTGACCTTCTTTAACCAAAAATTTACCGCTGAGCAGCTCCAATACGGCAAGGAGTACATCTTCTATGGCGCCGTATCGGGAGATTTCATCGGCTACAATATGACTTCACCTGTTTTTGAAGCGCTGGACAGCGCGCCCTTGGTGACCCGTCGCGTGATTCCCGTTTACCCCTTGACCGCCGGACTTTCCAACAAGTCAGTTCTCAATGCAGTGCGGCAGGCGCTGGCCATCTGCGACCCTCCCGAGGAGATCATTCCCGAATCCGTGCGGAATACCTACGGAATCCTTCCGGCTGAGCGCGCATACTATGCCATCCACGAGCCAAACTCAATGGCAGAAGCGGAGGCGGCAAAGAAGCGGTTGATTTTTGAGGAGTTTTTCGTATTCTCCGCCGGCCTTTCTCTGATGCGTACCGTGCAGGCAATGAAGAAAACACCTGCTTATACAAATTGTGACCTGACCCCGTTCTATAAGGCTCTGCCCTTTACCCTTACCGGCGCACAAAGCCGCGCTATCAACGAAATCGTGGCCGACCTGCAACGGGGCGTCCCGATGAATCGCCTTGTGCAGGGCGATGTGGGCAGCGGTAAAACAATGGTTGCCGCCGCAGCCGCATACCTTGCCGTTCGTAACGGCAAGCAGGCGGCAATGATGGCGCCTACCGAAATATTGGCAGAGCAGCATTTTGCTTCCCTCTCCAAATTGCTGGAGCCTCTCGGTGTTACCGTTCAGCTGCTCACCGGCTCTCAAACAGCCAAAAATAAGCGGCTGGCCCGTGAATCCATCGAGTCCGGCACCGCCCAGTTGATCGTCGGCACCCACGCGCTGGTTTCTGAAAACACGGTCTTTTCCGACCTTGGCCTTGTCATCACCGACGAGCAGCACCGCTTCGGCGTTGGCCAGCGCTCGGCTCTCACCGGCAAGGGGCAAGACCCTCATCTGCTGGTTATGTCCGCAACTCCCATTCCCAGAACGCTGGCACTGCTGATGTACGGCGATCTGGATGTGTCGATTCTGGACGAATTGCCACCCGGTCGTGAGCCTGTGGACACCTTCCTGGTGAACGAAAGCTATCGGCCTCGTATCAATGCGTTTATCCGCAAACAGGTCTCTCAGGGCAACCAGTGCTATGTGGTGTGCCCTGCGGTAGAGGAGAACGAGGCTTTGAACCTGAAGGCCGCGGAAACTTGGGCACAGACCCTGCAGCAGACGGTATTTCCCGACCTGCGTGTGATGTTGCTACACGGCCAGATGAAGGGCGCAGACAAAGAGCGCGTGATGGCGGAATTTGCCGCCGGCGCAGCAGATGTGCTTGTGGCAACCACCGTTATCGAGGTCGGTGTGGATGTACCCAATGCCACCTTGATGGTTATCGAGGATGCTGACCGCTTTGGCCTGTCACAGCTCCACCAGCTCCGCGGTCGCGTGGGCCGCGGTAAGGATAAGAGCTATTGTATTCTTACCTCTCACAATAAAAACAGCGAGACTCTCCAGCGGCTCAAGGCCCTGTGCCAAACCACCGACGGCTTTAAGATCGCTGAGGAGGACCTGCGCCTGCGTGGCCCCGGTGACTTCTTTGGCTCTCGCCAGTCGGGACTTCCCGTGTTCCGGGTGGCAAACCTCAGCTGCGATTTGGCCACCTTAAAGGCCGCCCAGCAGGCCTCCGCCGACTGGATTGACAAAGAGGGCGCAGCAAATACGCCCGAATCCGTTGCACTTCGCAAGCGCATCGCCCAGCTGTTCGCCCGTTCCGAAGGTACAATGAACTAAAAAAGAACCCGACTTGTGCAGTCGGGTTCTTTTTATTCAGGTTTTTTCTCCGCATTCAACGGGTCAACCACAATATCAGGGTAGGGATTGACGATGACCGTCCTGTGGGAGTGATAAATCACCATGCCCGGCTTTCTGTCCGGGGTTTTCTTTACCAGCTTCACCGGCACAACATCCACGGGGCTGTTCTGTCCACCGGTGCTTTCTGCATAGTAGGCGGCCAACTGTGCG
>JAZOSY010000078.1:0-16058 GCA_045657385.1 Faecousia sp.
TTTACCTCTCAAAAAAGCTGTTGTAAGCGGAAATTCTTAAAATAAAATTTTATCATTTCCTTTTGTTGTTGTCAATAAATCACGCGTGTTTTATAGCTTGTTTCGCATAATTTTGCCGCTGATGGTCTTGGGCAATTCGTCCCGGAACACCACGATACGGGGGTACTTGTAGGGGGCGGTGTGGGCCTTGACATAGTTCTGGATCTCTTTCTTCAGTTCCTCGGTGCCTTCCGTGCCGGGAACCAGCACGATGGAGGCCTTGACCACCTGACCGCGAACCTCGTCGGGAGCGGCAGAAACGCCACATTCCAGAACATAGGGCAGCTCCATAATGGTGGACTCGATCTCGAAGGGTCCGATCCGGTAGCCGGAGGACTTGATCACATCGTCAGCACGGCCAACATACCAGTAGTAGCCGTCCTCATCACGCCAGGCAACATCGCCGGTGTGGTACATACCGTCGTGCCATACGGAATCGGTGGCTTCCTGATTGCGGTAGTACCCAAGGAACACGCCGCAGGTGGGGTTGGGGTCGGTGCGAATGACGATTTCGCCATTGACGCCGTCCTCCACGGGATTTCCGTCAGCATCCACAATGTCAATGCCGTAGCCGGGGACGGGTTTGCCCATAGCACCGGGTTTGATTGCCGTGCCGAAGAGGTTGGCAATGCCCAGGGTCATTTCGGTCTGGCCGAAGCCCTCGTGGATCCGCAGGCCGGTGGACTTTTCAAACTGATAGAACACCTCAGGGTTCAGTGCCTCACCGGCGGTGGTTGCGTGCCGGATAGAGGACAGGTCATACTGGCTGATGTCCTGCTTGATGAGCATACGATACATGGTGGGCGGTGCGCAGAAGGTGGTGATGCCGTACTTGGCAAACATGGGCAGAATCTTTTCTGCGTCGAAACGGTCAAAGTCATAGACAAAGACCGCGCCTTCGCACAGCCACTGGCCGTAGAGCTTGCCCCACAGAGCCTTGCCCCAGCCGGTTTCGGAAATGGTAAAGTGCAGGCCGTCCGGCTCACACATATGCCAGTATTTGGCGGTCACATAATGACCCAACGCATACTTATAGGAGTGCATAGCCATCTTGGGATAGCCGGTAGTGCCGGAGGTAAAGAGCATCAGCATGGGGTCTTCACCGCAGGGGGCATCATCCGTCCGCAGATAACGACGGCTGAACAGGCCGTATTCTTCGTTGAAATCATGCCAGCCGTCGGCTTTTCCTCCGACCATAATTTTGGTCAGGTCCATTCCGGCTGTCTTTTCTGCCAGTTCTACCTGCTTGGCGGTTTCGCCGTCGGCGGTGCAGACGATGGCAGATACACCGCCTGCTTCAAAGCGGTACTGGAAATCGTGTTCCATCAGTTGGTTTGTGGCAGGAATTGCGATAGCGCCCAGCTTGTGCAGACCCAAAATGGCAAACCAGAACTGGTAATGGCGCTTTAAGACCAGCATCACCCGGTCGCCACGCTTGATACCCAAAGACTTGAAGTAGTTGGCGCACTGGGAAGATGCGTCCTTCATATCCTTAAAGGTAAATCGGCGCTCGGTCATATCGCTCCCAATGTGTACCATTGCCAATTTGTCCGGGTCTTTTCGGGCGATGGTGTCTACGGTGTCGAATGCGAAGTTATACCGGTCGGCATTGGCAAAGCCCACGCCGGTCATTACGCCGTTTTCGTCCTCATTGCCCCAGACAAACTCGTTGCACAAAAGGGGCTCTTCCTGGGCGCGAACCACCTTCGCAGTGGGATGGCGCATAGCGGTGTCGGTCTTGTCGCCGGCCATGATCATAGACAGGAACACACAGGTCTCACCGTCGATGGCGATCATACCGTGGGGGGTGGAGGATTTGTAGAAGATGCTGTCGCCCTCGTGGAGGACTTCCTCGTGGTCACCCACCTTGATGCGCATTGAGCCTTTCAGTACCAAGTCAAATTCCTGGCCGTCGTGGGTGGTGGTGTGAATGGGCTTGTTCTGCAATTCCTCGGAATATTCATATGTAACATAGTAAGGGGTTGCCAGCTTCTTGCGGAACATAGCGGCCATATCCTGAATGGTAATGCCGTCCTCGCTGGCGGTGACCATACCTTTGCCCTTACGGGTGACCGCGTAGCCGGACAGGTTGGCGCTGTGGCCTTCCAACAGTTCTGCCAGTTCCAAGCCGAATATCTTGGCGCATTTGTGCATAAAGGTAAAGGGCAGATCCAGCGCGCCTGCCTCATACTGCAAATACAGTTCTTCAGACAGCTCAGTCTTTTCTGCCATCTGGGCAATGCTGTAACCAACGATCTGACGCATTTCCCGAATTCGCTGGGCCACATCCATCAGTTGATTGCTGGCCGTATTCTGGTTAGGCATAACAGTTCCTCCTAAAAACAAAAAATCGCCTCAAGAAAATCCTTGAGACGAGCAAAAGTTCTACCCGCGGTACCACTCAATTTGCGGCCAAAGACCGCCACTTCAGACTCCAACAAGTCCTATCCCTTAACGCGGGCAAACGGGAAAACCTACTGGACTTTCGTTTCAGTTTTCCGGCTCGGAAGGGATGGGTCCTTAGACCGCCGACCGTTGGCTCGCACCATATGCCAACTCTCTGAGGATCGCGCAAATCTGACCGTCTTCGTCAAAGCCTTTCCCTATGTTACAGACATTATATAATGTCCGCGAGGAAAAGTCAAATGTTTTTCTGTCCAAAACAAATTCTCGGTTCTTTTTGTTTTTTGTATAATCCTACATATTGACAATCGGCCGGCGCAACATTATAATAGCCCATATATGTCAAAGACTTTGACGGAAATCCTGCCTTATCAAGATGCTTCAGAGAGCCGGCGGTTGGTGTGAGCCGGTGCGGACGGGTTTGGCAATCTGCTTCCCGAGTCGGTTTTGTGAACGCGCAAGCCAGTAATGAAACCCGGTCGCCCCGTTACAGGCTGGGACTTTGTTGGAAGTCCGAGAGTGATTCTCCCGGGAGGGAGAATAAGCAGGGTGGTACCGCGAATTTGTTTTTCGTCCCTGAGGTCAGTTGACCTCGGGGTTTTATTATTTATGTGGAGGAGACACATTATGGCAAACATCAAAATTTCCGATATGACTATGAAGCAGGCAGCCGAAGGCTTCAGCCTGTCTTTTAAGGAGAAAATTGAACTGTCTAAGCTACTGGATAAGCTGGGTGTTTCCGTAATTGAGCTGGAAGGCGTCACCAATTCCAAGGTGGACGCTTTGCGTATCAAATCCATTGCCGCTGCCGTGAAGGAAAGCAGCGTAGCTGTGCCGGTCAAGCTGGATTGCGCCGATTTGCAGGATGTATGGAACGCCCTGAAGGAGGCAAAAGCACCTCGGCTGCAGGTATGCGCAGCGTTGAGCGCCGTGCAGATGGAGTATCTGTTCCACAAAAAGCCTGAGGCTATGCTGGATTCCATCGGCAAGACCGTTGCCGCCTGCGCTAAGCTGTGCAACGATGTGGAATTTATTGCCGAGGACGCAACACGCAGCGAGTTTGCTTTCCTCTGCCGCGCCTTGGAAGTGGCCGCAGAAAACGGCGCTGCGACCGTTACGATTTGTGACACCGCCGCAAGCCTGTTGCCTGCAGAATTTGCTGATTTCATCGACCGTGTGATGGCGTCTGTCCCTGCCCTGCAGAAGGTTTCTGTGGGCGTTCGCTGCGCAGACAATTTGAATATGGCCGTTTCCTGCTCCGTGGCTGCTCTGTGCAAGGGCGTTACCGAGGTGAAGACTGCCGCCTATGCCATCGACACCGCCGACCTTTCTCACATCGCCAAGATCATCGCCGAGCGCGGCGACAACTTCGGTTGGGATACCCACATCCGCACCACGCAGCTGGGTCGCATCGTGGGTCAGATCCAATGGATGTGTCAGACCGGCAAGAGCAAGACCTCTCCCTTTGACGCAACTGTCAAGGAAGAAGAAACCGGCATTTACTTAACCGCCCACGACGATATGTCCGCTGTGACCAAAGCTGTGGAGCGTTTGGGCTATGAGCTGTCTGCCGAGGATCAGGCCAAGGTCTACGAGGCCTTCAAGGCCATCGCCGGCAAAAAAGAGCAGGTCAGCAGCAAGGAGCTGGATGCCATTGTAGCCTCCGCCGCAATGCAAGTTCCCTCTACCTACACCTTGGACACCTATGTGATCACCGCCGGCAACACCATTTCCTCCACCGCACACCTGCGCTTAAAGAAAAAGGACGCCATCGTGGAGGGCGTTTGCATTGGCGACGGCCCTATCGCCGCAGCATTTTTGGCCATCGAGCAGATCGTAGGCTGCCACTATGAATTGGATGACTTCCAGATTCAGGCCGTTACCGAAGGTCGCGGCGCTATGGGTCAGACCGTGGTAAAGCTGCGCTCCAACGGCCGCCTTTACTCCGGCCGGGGCATTTCCACCGACATCGTGGGCGCAGGCATTCAGGCCTATTTGAGTGCCTTGAACAAGATCGTTTATGAGGAGGAAACTGTATGAATCTCTCCTTTTCCACACGGGGCTGGCCTGACCTTAGTTGGGACGAAATGCTGGGAACCGCGAAGGATATGGGCTTTTCCGGCGTTGAGGTTTACAACCTGCCCAAGTTCAATCCTCTGCTGGATCGCAGCGGCCCGTTCCACACCTATCAGGCGGCCGCCACTGTGCGGCAGCTGCGTGAGCTGAAGCTGCAGATCCCCTGCTTTGACACCTCCTGCGACATTTCCTGCAAAGATACTCACTTGGATGACCTGTTCGTGCTGATGGAAGTGGCGCGCAATGTGCAGGTGCCTTATGTTGTGGCCTGCGCGCTGACCGACAATGAGGACACCGTCCGCGCCAATTTGGAGACACTTCTTCCCGAGGCTGAGGAAATGGGTGTGACCTTGCTCTTAAAAACCAGCGGCATTTATGCCGACACCGCCCGTCTTCGGGCTATGATGGACAGCTTTGCCTGCGATCAGTTGGCAGCGCTGTGGGATGTGCATCACCCCTATCGGGATATGAATGAGAGCGGCGACACCACCATCAAAAATTTGGGCAACTATGTGCGCCATGTCCACCTGCGCGACTCCGACGATTCCGGCAGCTACCAGCTCATCGGCGAAGGCACTATGCCTGTTGCGGATATGATGCGCGCGCTGTCCAGCGTGAATTTTGACGGCTTTATCTCCTTGGAGTGGAAGCCCCAGTGGCTGGACTATGTGCAGGACCCGGAGATCATCTTCCCCTACTTTGTGAACTTTATGCGCCGCTTTGAAAGCCCCCGTGGCAAAAAGCGCGCCTTGTATCCCAACCACGACGGCACCGGCCAGTATGTGTGGAAAAAGGACGAGCTGATCGACCTGACCTTCCCTCAGGTGCTGGATCGGATGGTGGAGGAATTCCCCGACCAGTACGCCTTTAAGTACACCACCTTGGACTACACCCGTACTTACGAGGAGTTCCGCACCGATGTGGATCGATTTGCACGGGCGCTGATCTCTATGGGCGTAAAGGCCGGCTCCAAGGTAGCCATCTGGGCCACCAATGTGCCTGCCTGGTACATCACCTTCTGGGCCACCACCAAGATCGGCGCCGTTCTCGTTACCGTGAACACCGCCTACAAGATCCACGAGGCTGAGTATCTGCTCCGCCAGTCGGACACCCACACCTTGGTGATGATCGAGTCCTGCCTAGATTCCGACTACAAGGGGATTATCAACGAGCTTTGCCCGGAGATCGCCACCACCAAGGCCGGCGACCCCCTGCACTGCAAGCGGCTGCCCTTCCTGCGGAATGTGATCACCGTTGGCTTCAAGCAGCCCGGTAGCCTGACCTTTGACGAGGCAATGGCCCGCTACGAGCTGACCCCCCCCGAACAGCTGCAGCGGATGGCTGCCGCTGTCAAGCCCAACGATGTCTGCAATATGCAGTACACCTCCGGCACCACGGGTTTCCCCAAGGGTGTTATGCTGACCCACTACAATGTGGTGAACAACGGCAAGTGCATCGGCGACCGGATGGGTCTTTCCACCGCAGACCGTATGATGATCCAGGTGCCTATGTTCCACTGCTTCGGTATGACGTTGTCTATGACCGCGTCTATGACCCACGGCACAACTATGTGTCCGATGCCCTATTTCTCCGCCAAGTCCAGCCTGGCCTGCATCAATCAGGAGCGAATCACCTGCTTCAACGGCGTTCCCACTATGTTCATCGCCATGTTCAACCACCCGGACTATCGGCAGACCGATTTTTCCCATATGCGCACCGGTATTATGGCCGGCGCCGGCTGTCCTCCCGAGCTGATGCGGCGTGCCGCTCAGCCTGACGAGATGAATATGTATGGCATCGTGTCCGTTTACGGTCAGACCGAATGTGCGCCCGGCAACACCATGTCCGCCTGGACGGATTCGCTGGAAGTGCGCACCGACACCGTTGGCTATGCCTTCCCTCATGTGCAGTGCAAGATCGTCGACCCGGAGACCGGCGAGGAGGTTGGCCCCGGCGTGAACGGCGAGTTCTGCGCCAAGGGCTACAACACCATGAAGGGTTACTACAAGATGCCCGACGCCACCGCCGGCACCATCGATCGTGACGGCTGGCTCCACTCCGGCGACTTGGCTTGCCGTGACGAGGCCGGCAACTACCGCATCACCGG
This sequence comes from Faecousia sp., assembly GCA_045657385.1. Lineage (GTDB taxonomy): Bacteria > Bacillota > Clostridia > Oscillospirales > Oscillospiraceae > Faecousia. Next base: position 6,626 of record JAZOSY010000078.1, read on the forward strand.
CCGACTGAAGGATATGATCATTCGCGGCGGTGAGAACATCTACCCCAAGGAGATCGAGGAGTTCATTTACACCCACCCTGAAGTGAAGGATGTGCAGGTCATCGGCGTGCCGGACAAAAAGTACGGCGAAGAAATTATGGCCAGCATCATTTTGAAGAACCCCGGCGCTGTGACCGCGGAGGAAATGACAAACTACATCAAGGCAAGTATGGCTCGGCACAAAGTGCCCAAGTATATTGAGTTTGTGGAGGCCTTCCCCATGAATGCGGCCGGCAAAGTGCTGAAATACAAAATGCGCGAAGAGGCAGCTGCCCGTCTGGGCTTGACAGGCGACGGCTCCGACACCGCAGGCAACCCGGGGAAATAATCGCAATAAAAACCTCCCTCTTATGAGGGAGGTTTTTTATAGGTGTATAGCGACCATAATATTGAGAATTAAGAATTGAGAATTGAGAACGGAAAATGAAACACGTCATTCCGAGGAGCCGAAGGCGACGTGGGAATCTAAAAAACTACTTGAGATTGCCACGCCAGTGTGAGCACTGGCTCGCAATGACGATAAAAAACAGAGCGTGTTTTACCACGCTCTGTTTTTGTTTTATAGGGTTGCGGCCATAACGGCTTTGATGGTGTGCATCCGGTTTTCCGCCTCCTGGAAGACGATGGATTGCTCGCTTTCGAACACCTCGTCGGTCACTTCCATAGCAGAAATGTTGAACTTTTCGCCCATTTCCTTTCCGATTTTGGTGTTCAAATCGTGGAAGGCAGGCAGACAGTGCATAAACACGGTGGATGCCTTGCCGGTTTTTTCCATCAGGGCCTTATTCACCTGATAGGGAGAAAGCTCTGCGATCCGCTCTGCCCAGACTTCTTCCGGTTCGCCCATGGACACCCACACATCGGTGTAGATCACATCGGCATTTTTTACTGCCGCAGCCGGGTCGGTCTCAAAGCGCAGGTTAGCGCCGGTCTGCGCGGCCACTTCCTCACATTGGGCAATGAGCGCCTTGTCGGGGAAGTATTTGGCAGGGCAGCAGGCGGTGAAATTAAGACCCAATTTGGCACAGCCCACCATCAGGGAGTTGCCCATATTATACCGGGCATCGCCCATATAGACGAAGTTGATGCCCTGTAACTTGCCGAACTGCTCCCGAATGGTCAGCATATCCGCCAAAATCTGGGTGGGGTGGAACTCGTTGGTCAGGCCGTTCCAAACGGGGACCTTGGAGTACTTTGCCAGATCCTCCACGATTTCCTGGCCGTAGCCACGGTACTCGATGCCGTCGTACATACCGCTCAAAACACGGGCGGTGTCAGCGATGGACTCTTTTTTGCCCATCTGAGAGCCGCTGGGTCCTAAGTAGGTCACGGACATACCCAGATCCGCGCCGGCCACCTCAAAGGCACACCGGGTACGGGTGGAGTCCTTTTCAAACAGCAGGACAATGTTCTTACCCTCGCACAATCTGTGGGGAATGCCTGCTTTTTTCTTTGCTTTCAAATCCGCTGCCAGGTCAATTAACTCCAAAATTTCTTCGGAGGTATAGTCCAGCAGTTTCAAAAAATCTCTGCCTTTCATCATTACAGCACCTTCGACAAGAATGTTTTTAAGCGCTCGCATTGGGGGTTGCCGAAGAACTCGGCAGGGGTGTTCTCCTCAGCGATCACGCCCTCGTCAATGAAAATCACCCGGTTGGACACTTCTCTTGCAAAGCCCATTTCGTGGGTGACCACAACCATGGTCATACCGGCCTTGGCCAGGTCTTTCATAACGTCCAGCACTTCACCGACCATTTCCGGATCAAGGGCGGAGGTGGGCTCGTCAAAGAGCATCACTTCCGGCTCCATACACAATGCACGGACGATTGCCACGCGCTGTTTCTGGCCGCCGGAGAGTTGATTGGGATAATCATTGGCACGGTCTGCCAAGCCTACCCGGCCCAGCAGCGCCAAAGCCTTAGCCTCCGCATCTTCCTTGGGCAGTTTCTTCAGCATCATAGGTGCAAGGGTCAGGTTGTTCAAAATGGTCAGGTGAGGAAACAGGTTAAACTGCTGGAACACCATACCCATCTTCTGACGGTGCAGGTTCAAGTCTACCTTATCGCCGGTCAGGTTTGCGCCTTCAAAGAAAATGCTGCCACTTGTGGGTGTTTCCAGCATATTTAAGCACCGCAGAAAGGTAGATTTGCCGGAGCCGGACGCGCCGATGACACAGACCACATCGCCTTTGTAAATGTCAATATCGATGCCCTTGAGAACTTCCGTTTTGTCAAAGTTCTTGTTCAACCCTTCCACGCGGATTACGGTTTCTTTATTTTCCATCGCTCTTGCCCAGCCTCCTTTCCAAGATTGCCAACAGGCGAGTCAGCACAACCACCATCACAAGATATACCAGCGCCAGCAGGATAATGGGGTTAACCGCATCAAACGTTTTGTTCCGGATGTTGGTGGCCGCCTTGGTAACATCCACAACTGCCACATAGCCTGCCACAGAGGTCTCTTTCAGCAGGGCGATGCATTCGTTGCCGATGGCCGGCAAAATGTACTTGATTGCTTGGGGCAGAATAATTTTTGTCATCGCCTGCCCTTTGGAAAGGCCAAGGCTTCTTGCCGCCTCCATCTGACCTTTATCTACCGCGTTAATACCGCTGCGGATCAGCTCCGCCATATAGGCACCGGAGTTAATACCGAAAGCCACGATGGCTACCGGCACACCATTTTGGGCAGACACAAAAATCACGAAGAAGAACAGCAGAAGCAACACCGTCATGGGAATGCCACGAATCACGGTGGTGTAAACATCGCACAACCAGTTCAGGAAACGAAGTTTCCGGTTGCCCTCGCAGTAATATTTGGTAATGGCCACCAATGCGCCAATCACCACACCAATGGCAAGAGCGCCAAGGGTAATCAGAATGGTATTTCCCAGACCTTCCAGCATCCACATATAGCGGTTGTCGGTCAGGAATGTGTCCTGTAATTTCTCAATCCAGCTCATGTTTTTCTATCCTTATAATGTAATCAAAAATTCAAGCAGGCTCCGCGCAAAAGCTTGCGCGGAGCCGCAATTTGTACTGCAATCAGGGCTTTACATAGGTCTCACCGTAGTTGACGAAAATCTGCTCGATGGTGCCGTCGTCAATCAGTTTCTTCTGGATTTCGTTGATCTTGGCAACCAAATCTTCAGAACCGAATGCAAAAGCAAATGCGTAGGGTTCTTCGGTCAGCTTCTCTTCCAGGATGACCATGCCGTCGCCCTCTTGTACCATCTGCATAGCGGTCAGATTGTCAACAACCCATGCGTCAACCTTGCCGGTAGTCAGAGCAGCCTTTGCGTCAGCATTGGCAGCGTAGCCTTGAATCTTAATGCCTGCATCGTTGCAGCCGGATTCAGCAGTGGTGCCGGACTGAACGGAAACGGTCTTGTCAGTCAAGTCAGCCTTGCCCTTAATGGTGCTGTCAGCCTTGACAACGATCACCTGTGCGGCATTGTAGTAAGGATCGGTGAAGAGCATATTCTTCTGACGGTCAGCGTCCACAGTGATACCAGACATAGCGCAGTCATACTTGGCAGACTGAATGGCAACCAGAACGGACTCAAAGTCCATCTGTACGAACTCGATCTCAACACCCAGTTCCTTGGCGATTAGGTTCATAATGTCAACTTCGATACCAACAACCTTGTCGCCTTCCAGGCTCTCAAAGGGAGGGAAGTCGGGGGAGGTTGCTACGGTCATCTTGCCGGCCTTTTGCACCTTTGCCAGAGAGGGGCCTTTCTTGGCGCCACAGGCAGCCAGGGACAGGCAAAGTACCAGTGCCAATGCCAATGCGATTAACTTTTTCATTTTCTTTTCCTCCTAAATATTGTTTTCAATGAATTTAATTTGTTCTTCAATAGATGCCTGATTGGTTCCGCCGGCGGAAATTCTGCTTTCCACGCAGTGGCGCAGGTCGATGGCATCGAATACATCCTGCTCAAATAACGGGTGGAAGGACTGATATTCTTCTAAAGAAAGTGCTTCCAGCACCGTGTTCTTTTCAATACAGTAGGCAACGATTTGACCCACCTGCTTGTAGGCCGTCCGGAAAGGAATACCCTTCTTGGTCAGGTAGTCAGCCAGGTCCGTTGCGTTGATAAAGCCCTTTTGGGCGGCCAAGAGCATATTCTCCGGCAACGCCTTCAAGGTTGCGAGCATCGGTGTAAACACCGTTAAGCACTGCTTCACCGTATCGATTGCGTCGAATATAGACTCTTTATCCTCCTGCATATCCTTGTTGTATGCCAGGGGGATGCCCTTGAGAACGGTCAGCATAGCCATCAGGTCGCCGTAGACGCGGCCCGTCTTGCCACGAACCAGTTCTGCAATATCCGGGTTCTTCTTCTGAGGCATAATGGAAGATCCGGTGGTGTAGCTGTCGTCCAGTTCGATGAACTTAAACTCCCAGCTTGCCCAGAGGATGACCTCCTCAGAAAACCTTGACAGGTGCATCATCACCGTGGCAAAGGCCGCGAGCAGTTCCACGCAGAAATCCCGGTCGGATACGCCGTCGATACTGTTCATGCAGATGCCGTCAAAGCCCAGAGCTTGCGCAGTCATCTGCCGGTCTGTGTCATAGGTGGTGCCGGCCAGCGCACAGCAGCCCAAGGGGCTGAAGTTCATCCGTTTCACCGCATCTTCAATGCGGCCGATGTCACGGGTGAACATCATACCGTAGGCCAGCAGGTGGTGGGCAAATGTAATCGGTTGCGCCCGCTGCAGGTGGGTGTAGCCGGGCATGATCGTTGTTTTGTGTTCCTTGGCCTGACTTAAGATAGCCGCCAGCAAGGAACGGAGCAGCGCAATAATTTCGGACGCTTCTTCCTTTAAGTAAAGACGAATGTCCACTGCAACCTGATCATTTCGGCTGCGGGCGGTGTGGAGTTTCTTACCCACATCTCCGATCCGCTTTGTCAGTTCCGCCTCCACGAACATGTGGATGTCTTCCGCCGTTAAGTCAACGGGCAACGCGCCGCTTTCTAACTCCTGCAGGATCGTTTCCAAGCCGGCAATAATGGCTTCCGCATCGTCCTGGGTGATAATCTTTTTCGCGGCCAGCATTACTGCGTGGGCCATAGAGCCCTTGATGTCCTGGCGGAACATCCTGCTGTCAAAGTGAATGGAGGAGTTGAAGTCATCCGCTTGCTGGTCAAGCGCTTTGGCGAAACGCCCCTCCCACATTTTAGCCATTGTTCAGTTTCCCCTGTTCCATCATAGCCTGCACCTGAGTAGGCAGACCCCACAGATTGATGAAGCCGGTGGCCTGAGCCTGATCGTAGTCGCTCTCGCCGAAGGTGCAGATGTCCTCGGAGTACAAAGAGTAGGGACTCTTGACGCCGGCGTTGATCATATTGCCCTTGTAGAGTTTCAGTCTGACAGTACCGGTCACGGTCTTTTGGGTTTCGGTGACGAATGCGGACAGAGCCTCACGCAAGGGGGAGAACCACAGGCCGTTGTAGAGCAGTTCTGCAAAGCAGACGCTGAGTTCTTGCTTCTTGTGGGCGGTCATCTTGTCAAGGCACAGAGTTTCCAGAACGCTGTGAGCCTTGTAGAGGATTGCACCGCCGGGGGTTTCGTACACGCCGCGGCACTTCATACCGACAAGACGGTTTTCCACGATGTCAAGTAAACCGATGCCGTTGGCGCCGCCGATTTCGTTCAGTTTCCAGATGATGTCGGTTGCGGTCATCTTCACGCCGTCCAACGCAACGGGAACGCCTTTTTCAAAGTCCAGCGTTACATAGGTGGGCTTGTCGGGTGCTTCCAGAGGAGAAACGCCCATTTCCAGGAAGCCGGGCTTTTCGTACTGAGGTTCGTTCCAGGGATCTTCCAGATCCAGACCCTCGTGGCTCAGGTGCCACATATTCTTATCTTTGGAGTAATTGGTCTCACGGTTGATTTTCAGGGGTACGTTGTGAGCCTCGGCGTAGTCGATTTCTTCTTCACGGGATTTAATATCCCACTCACGCCAGGGGGCGATGATCTTCATATCGGGTGCGAAGCGCTTGATCGCCAGCTCGAAACGAACCTGATCGTTGCCCTTGCCGGTACAGCCGTGGGCGATGGCATCAGCGCCTTCCTTGATGGCGATGTCCACCAGCGCCTTTGCGATGATGGGACGGGCGAAGGCAGTACCCATCAGGTACTCCTCATACTTGGCACCGGCCTGCACGGAGGGAATGATGACCTCGTTGACCATCTCGTCGCACAGATCTGCTGCGTAGTACTTGTCAGCGCCGGTCTTCAGAGCCTTTTCTTCCAGACCCTCCAGCTCATCCATCTGACCCACATTACCGGCAACGGCAATGATGTAGGGATTGTTGTAATTCTCTTTCAGCCAGGGAATGATGATAGATGTATCCAGGCCGCCGGAATAGGCCAGTACGATTTTCTTAATGTTTTGCTTGCTCATTTTTCTTCCTCCTAAATGGATGCGTTCTCCACGCGCATTCTTTTTGTTGGGCTCATTGTAGCATGTATTGCATAAATATGCAAGTGCTTATTCACACATTTTTGTATTTCACCTTCCAAAAATACCACGTCCGGCGCCCTCGGTTTTTGTTTATAATTACCAAACCGCGGCAGTTTTCGCGGCTTTTTAGGCGAAACCAAGGGGTTGCGACCCGGTTTTCTCTATTCGGTATGAATGTATATTATGTATAATTCTTGTGTATAAACGAATCATACCGCTACGAATAACAGCGTAGCGGTATGATTTTCTTATCAATAATAACGGCGCACAGCAAAGATATGCTCTTCAAAATAGGTGGTGTTCAGTGCAGCCTGTACCACACCTTTCTTGGAGCTGCTGCAATAGACGAACTGGTCGTCGCCCACATAGATGCCACAGTAAGCTGCTTCATCGGGATAACCGTCGGACCAGAATACCACCACGTCGCCGGGGGCGATATTCTCGCGGCTGACTGCCTTTCCGTGGGTTGCCTGGGCAGGCACAAGACGGGGAGATTCCACATTGGCAACGCTGCAACAATACTGAATGAAGCCGGAGGTGTCGAAGGTGTTCGGTCCCTGTCCGCCATATTCATAGACTTTACCCACCTGTGCCTTGGCAATCTGGGCAATCATATCGCCCACAGAGGGGTCCAGCGGTGTTTCGTCGAGGATTTCGTCGGTTGTTTCCTCGGAAGTTTCTTCGCTTGTTTCTTCGGAGGTTTCTTCAGAGGATTCCTCGGTGTCTTTCTCCGGGACATCCTGGTCGCCGGTTGTATCCTTGTCAACGGTGTCACCAGCAGAAATTTCTTTGCCTGTGGTAGTTGTATTGTCGCCGGTATCAGGCTTCTTATTATCCTTGCCTGTCAGCAGCAAAATGGCCACCAGGCCTACCAGAATGATCGCCAAAAGAACCACGATCAGGCCGGTGTAATTCTTCTTTTTCCGTCTGCGACGACGAACGGGCTGTTCCATAACAAAGCCTCCTTATCTTCTTTTCTATCTTTGAGTATACATCATCGCTTTGGATTATGCAAACATTTTCTTGCCGCAGAATGTGCGGAATTTTCGGGCAACACCGTTTTTTGTTTCCAAAGGGGGTAGAAAATTCCGCGAGAGCGTGGTATGCTATAGGAAAACTTCTCTTCGGAGGTACAGTATGTACGAATTGATCGTTTTCGGTGCGACCTTTGCTGCCGCCGGCATCGCCGAAAAGCACCAAGGCAGCTGCTTGGTGATCGAACGGCGGATGGATGCAGGCTATGAATTTTTCTGCCCCCATTTCGATTCCAACATAGAAATTTATCCCCACCTGCAGAAGGCTGACCTTTTGTTCGGCACAGATGTGGTTTCCGTGGAAAAGACGGAGGGCAGCTTTTCGTGCCTGATCCACAATGTGGAGGGTTTTGCTACATACGAGGCAAAAAGAATCATCGACACCCGTTGCAGCGCCCAGATGTGCGACGGCAAGACATACGATCTGATGGTGGAAAGCACAGAAACACCCGTTTTCCCCGGTGTTGCCTGCAAAAAAGTCGGACAGGAGAAGCACTACATTCTCTCCGTTCCCGTCGAGGCCGATTGCAGCTATCCCGACGCAAGAACTGCTGCGCTTCAGGTGGTAAAGCAGTTTTCTTCCTCCCAGCGGCTCATCTACTCCGCCGGGGAATTTAACTATCAGGTAAAGGCCGGCTTCCCCAAGGAAGAAAAGGGCATTTTGTACTTGCCCTCCAAGGCCTATGCCGATCCTGCGCAGGCGTTTACTGCCGGAAAGGAGCTTGCCAAATGACATACCTTTCTGAACTTGTTTCCGGCAAGCACCGGCTGCAGCCGGTGACCCCGGTATTTGAAAAGACCTATGATGTGATCGTCTGCGGCTTAGGCACCGCCGGCTCCAACGCAGCGCTGTTTTCTGCCGAAAACGGCCTGTCCGTGCTGGGCGTGGAGACCCTGACCTGCGCCGGTGGCACCCACACCTTGGGCGGCGTGGTTGGCTACTATTTCGGCTCACCCGGCGGCCGCTACGAAGAAATGGACAAGACCGTCTTTGACTTTGCCAAGCGCTACACCTCTACCACCGCGGAAAGTCGCAAGTTCCTGATGGAGCAAGCGTTGGTGGAAAAGGGCGTGGGGCTGCTTTATGAGGCAACTGTCTGTGGCGTTTACTTGGAAGATAACACCGTCATCGGTCTGCGCGTTTTGCAGAACGGCCGGCTGACGGACTACGGCGCAAAGGTAGTGATGGACTGCACCGCTGAAAGCCATGTTGCCGCTATGGCCGGCTGCGAACTGGTGTGCGGCAGAGCATCCGACGGGCAGATGCAGCCCTACACCTTGGTTTCTTTGGTGTATGACGGAACTGTTTACCGCTTTACCAACGTGGACTTCGGCCGGGTAAATCAGTACGATGCAGAGGCCTTGTCCCGGGCGGTGGCCTTCTGCCGTTCCTACCACGTGCAGGAGGAGCACGAGGGCACTATGCTCATCTCTCAGATGCCCCTTTTGGGCTTCCGGGAGGGTCGGCGCATCGTTGCCGAAGATCCGGTGCTTTTGGAGGATGTGTTTGCCGACCGGCAGACCAAGACCCCCATGTTCTACTCCTACGCGGATTTGGACAAGCACGGTTGGGATATTGCCTTTGACGGTGAGGGCTTGGGCGACTGGGCCATCGGCGCAAACCTTGGCGCATACAATGTGACCGTGGCTGTGCCTTACAAGGCCATTATGCCCAAGGGCTTTGACGGACTTTTGGTGCCTTGCCGGGCTTTGGGCGTGGACCGGGATGTGTCCAGCTGCGTGCGTATGAATCTGGATATGAAAAAGGCCGCAGAGGCCGCCGCCCAATGGGCGACCCTTGCGGTGAACCAGAACAAAAAGTTGCAGGATGTTTCCTATGCCGATTTGAAGGCACGGCTGACGGAAACCGGCTGTTTGAAAGAAAGCGA
>JAZOSY010000079.1:0-5757 GCA_045657385.1 Faecousia sp.
AAGTATGTGCCGCTGTCTGAGACCGTTCGCGGCTTTAAGGAGATCATCGAAGGTCTGTACGACGATGTGCCTGAGTCTTGCTTCCTGTTTGCCGGCACCATCGACGATGTGGTCGCAAAATGGAAGGGGCAGGGAAAATGAGAGACTTCCCTTTGACAATCGTAACCCCCGACGGACTTTTGTTTGACGGACAGGCGCAGGAGCTGATCGTCCGCACAACCAGCGGCGATATGGGCATTCTGGCTGGCCATGTGAACTGCGTAGCGCCCTTAGGTATGGGGCTGGCTACAGTGGTTGCCGACGGAAAAAAGCGCTATGGCGCCTGCATTGGCGGCATGGTTTCCGTGCTGAACGGACAGGTCAAGTTGGTGCCGACGACCTTTGAGTGGTCTGACCAGATTGACGCGGCCAGAGCCGCCCTTTCCGAGCAACGGGCCAAAACGGTGCTTGCGGATAAATCTTCCAGCGATACGGATCTGCGGCTGGCAGAGGCGCGCCTGAAACGGGCGCTGGTGCGCAAGAGCGTTGCCGAGTATAAGTGAAATGACACCCCGTTTGCCGATTGGCAAACGGGGTTCTTTCTTGCAAGGAAACCTTGTTTTTAAGCGGAAGGTGTGGTATGATGGCGAAAAGGGGGTGGCGCGTTGCGGAAGCTGTGGATTTTTCTTTTTGCGGCAGCTGGATTGGTTTTGCTTGGCCTGTGCTTTTATTCTATGCCCGGCTATGACTTTTCCGGCCTGATCTGTATGGGCTTGGCCACGTTGGCGGTTTGCTACTGGGCGCTCTTCCGATTCCCCGGAAAAATCACCAAGTGGCTGCGGCGAATCCTCACGGTTTGCTTGATTCTGGGGCTTACCGTGGCGGCGGTCACCGGTATTTTTATCGCAAGCGCAAGCAAGGGCACAGCTGACGGCAAATGCGACTATATCATTGTTTTGGGCGCAGGTGTCAACGGCACAGAGCCGTCTTTGATATTGTCTGAACGGTTGCAGGTAGCCAAGGCGTACTTGACGGAAAATGAGGACACGATTTGCATTGTGTCCGGAGGACGGGGCGACGGCGAGGAGATTACCGAATCGGCTTGTATGCAGGCGTATCTTTTGAAAAACGGCATCGATGCAGACCGTATTTGGATGGAGGAAGCGGCCACCTCCACTTGGGAGAATCTTTCCTATTCCATGGCCTTGATTGAGGAAAAAACCGGCCAGCGACCCCACCGTGTGGGCATTGTTTCCAACGAATTTCATATGTTCCGGGCCGGCCTTATGGCCAAGGAAATGGACCTCGAAATGGTAGGAATCCCGGCGAAAACCTCGTGGGTGTCGCTTAGGATCAACTATTTTGTGCGTGAGATCGTAGGCGTTTGGAAGCATATTATATTAGGAGGATAAGACGATGATGGAAAAATTGTATGCGGATTTTGCGTGGGAGCAGGCAGCGGCGCTGCTGAGCATTGACTCTCCCACAGGCTTTACGGAAAAAGCAGCGGCTTGGGTAAAAAATGCCTTTTCCGCTTTGGGCTTTGATGCGCACACCACCAATAAGGGCGGTGTTTTGGTAGACTTTGGCGGCATCGATGCCGAAAATGCCCTGATGCTGGCTGCCCACGTGGACACCTTAGGCGCAATGGTTGCGGCCATTAAGGGCAACGGCCGGCTGAAGGTCACAGCCCTCGGCGGTATGAATGCCAACAACGGCGAGGCGGAAAATGTCCGCATCTACACCCGTGACGGCCGAACCTATGAGGGCACGTTGCAGCTGTGCAACGCGTCGGTGCATGTAAACGGTGACTATTCCTCCGCCAAGCGCGGTTTTGACACCATGGAAATTGTGCTGGACGAAGATGTGAATTCTGCGGCTGATACCAGAAAACTGGGCATTCAGGAGGGCGACATCGTCTGCTTTGACCCCCGTACACGGCGCACAGCCTCCGGCTTTTTGAAGAGCCGCTTTTTGGACGACAAGCTCTCTGTCGGTGTTTTGCTGGGTTTTGCCAAGTATTTAGCGGATACCCAGACCGTGCTGAAGCGTCGGGTCTATGCCCATATTACTGTGTATGAGGAAGTGGGTCACGGCGGCTCCGGCTCTGTGCCCAACGGTGTGACCGAGGCGATCTCCGTGGATATGGGCTGCGTGGGCGATGGCCTGCAATGCACCGAAAAGCAGGTTTCCATCTGCGCAAAGGACTCCGGTGGCCCTTACAGCTATCAGGTGGTGGGCGACTTGATTGCCGCAGCAAAGAAGGCGGAGGCCGACTACGCGGTGGATGTGTATCCCTACTACGGCTCTGATGTGGAGGCCACCTTGCGTGGCGGCTATGATCTGCGCCACGGCCTGATCGGCCCTGGTGTCTATGCCAGCCACGGCTATGAGCGCAGCCATATCGACGGCGTTTATAACACATTGAAGCTGATCGCGGCTTATTTGGATTGCTGATAAAGAAAACCGACAATCGTAAGATTGTCGGTTTTTTGTTATAGGCGGAGTTCTACGGGTCTTTGAATGGCCATTGTGTCGGGTGTGACGGCGCAGTCCATCGCCAAGATCTCTACACCGGCCTTTGCGGCCTCCCGGAGCGCTGCGCCAAAAGCCGGGTCGGTGGCATCGTTGGGGTGAAGATACCGAACATCGGACATCTGAATGACGAACAGCACATAGGCGCCGTAGCCTTCTTTGCGCAGACGGGTCAGCTCCTTCAGGTGCTTTGCGCCCCGCTCGGGGGGCGCATCGGGGAAGGCGCAGATACCCTCGTTTTCAAGGGTGACACCCTTGACCTCAAGGAAGCAGGGGATGCCGTCCTTCGTGAAGGAGAAGTCAAATCGGGAGTCGCCGAAGCGGCTTTCCGGCTTTAAGTTTTCGATTTTGCCCAGACCGCCTGCAGCCAGCCATTCCCGGGCGGCGGTGTTGGGGGCTTGGGAGTCCATATTGATGATGCGGCTGCCCTTTTGGACGGCGATCAGGTCGTAACGGGTCTTGCGGGTGGGGGAGTCAGCGTCCAGACACCACACCTTTGCGCCCTCCGGCAGCAATTCCCGGCAGCGGCCAGTGTTTTTTACATGGCAAATTTCTAGGTTTCCGTCAATTTCAATGTGGGCGATGAAGCGGTTCGGCCGGGCAAAAAAGATGCCAGGAACCATATTGTTATACTGCATTTTTTGCCCTCCTTTTTCTTTAGAATAGCAGATTTTCAGAGGTTTGACAAGGGAAGGACTTGACATTTTTTAAGAATGTGTTATAATCAAATCCGTTCCACGGAGGCTTAGCTCAGCTGGTTAGAGCGCCTGCTTCACACGCAGGAGGTCGATGGTTCGAGTCCATTAGTCTCCACCATAAAAACATGCCCACCCATTTGGGTGGGGATGTTTTTGTGTCAGAGACCGGACTCGAACCCATAGCAGTGGCACTGTCCGGTGGACAGTGCCTGCCACCAGTGCAAACACTGGTGGCTACCTTGATTTTTATTCTTCTCCACGCAGAAGAATGAAAATGCAAATCGAGTCCATTAGTCTCCACCAAACAAAACACCCCGTCCATCGGACGGGGTGTTTTGCGTTTATATGTTATATTTTTGTGAAATGTAGGGAAACAAGGCGCTAAAACCTATGCAATCCGTTGAAAAACCGCGAAATTTGTGATATACTTACACTGAGAAAGAATGGGCGAGGGAAAATGATGCATATACAGACAGATCGCTTGATTTTAAGAAATGCAAGGCCTGCTGACGCTACGGCCTATCATAAATTATGGAACACCCCGTCGGTGCAGATATTCAATGTGATGAATCCGCCCACCTTGGAGCGCGCTATGGAGGCGGTAGAACGGGATTCCGGCTCGGCGCGTGTTCTTTACATTCAGTTAAAAGACGGCACGCAGATGATCGGTCAGATCCAGTTTGATGATGACGAGCTGCGCTATGATACCGGCAGCTGCAACGTCAGTTATTCGCTGATGGAGGAATACGCAGGTCGGGGTTATATGACCGAGGCGCTTGCTGCGGCAATTGGCTATGCTTTTGATACATTGGGTGTGCAGATGGTGGCCTCCCGGGTGTTTTTGGAAAATGATAAGTCCCACCGGGTGCTGGAAAAGCTGGGCTTTGTGAAAGAGGGCGTTTTGCGCCGGGCGGTCAAGGGGCTAGACGGCACGGTGTTTGATGATGTGGTCTATTCCTTAACAAAACAGGAATACGAAGCAAAAGGCTTCAAAAGAGCAGATTGATTGGAAGATTTATCGTATAGAAGGGATCATACGTTATGGATTATAAAATGATGATTATCGGCGCAGGTGTTACCGGCTGCTCGCTGGCTCGTGTTCTGAGCCGGTACGAGGGAAGCCTTGCGGTGCTAGACCGGGGCTTCGATGTGGCTGAGGGCGCGTCCAAGGCCAACAGCGGCATTGTCCACGCTGGCTTTGATGCCAAGCCAGGCACGCTGAAGGCCAAACTGAATGTGGAGGGTGCGAAGATGTACCCTCAGGTCTGCAAGGAGCTGGGTGTGCCTTATTCCGAGCCCGGCGCATTGGTCGTTGGTTTTGATGAGGAGGATCGTAAGACCCTTTTGAAGCTGGTGCAGCAGGGCGTGGAAAACGGCGTGGAGGGCGTATGCCTTTTGGAACGGGACAAGGTTCTGGAGTTAGAGCCCAACACCAACCCTGAGGTGGCCTGCGCGCTGTATGCGCCTACCTCGGGTCTTACCAGCCCCTATGAGCTGACCTTTGCGCTGGCTGACCACGCGGCGGTGAACGGCGCGGAGTTTTTGCTGGGTCAGGAGGTTTCGAAGGTGGAGCGCGTTGACGGTCTGTGGCAAGTGACCACCGACAAAACCGTCTATACCTGTGAGATTCTGGTCAACTGCGCCGGCATCGGCTCTGCAAAGATCCACAATATGATGAGTGAGGACAAGCGCAATGTGATCCCCCGTCGGGGCCAGTATTACCTGATGGATCGGATGGAGCAGCTGCCCTTTACGATGACCATGTTCCAATGCCCCACCAAGATGGGTAAGGGCGTTTTGGTCAGCCCCACGGTCCACGGCAATTTGCTGTTAGGCCCCTCTGCGGAGGATATTCCCGACGAGCGGGATGTGTCCACCACGGCGGAGGGCTTGGCCTTCGTTTTGGATAAGTGCCGCCTGACTTGGCCGCAGGTTACCATTCGCGGCGCAATCACCAACTTCTCCGGCATTCGCGCCCACGAGGAAAAGGGCGATTTCGTCATCGGCAAGGTGGCGGAAAAGGCCTATGAAACCGTGGGCATCGAAAGCCCCGGCTTGTCCTCTGCGCCGGCTATCGCGGAAATGCTGGGCAAGCAGATCGCGGATGAACAGAATTTGCAGTTAAAGCAGGCGATCGTGCCCGCCCCCAAGCGGAATAAGCCCTTCAGCCATATGACCGGCCAGGAGCGCCGGCAGGCAGTGGAGGAAAATCCTCTGTACGGCAATTTGGTTTGCCGCTGTGAGGTGGTCACCGAAGCCGAGATTCGGGAGGCCATCAGAAGACCTGTAGGCGCAACCACTGTGGACGGCATCAAACGGCGCACGCGCAGCGGTATGGGTCGCTGTCAGGGCGGCTTCTGCAGCCCCCGTGTGATGGAAATTTTGGCGGAGGAATTGGGAATTCCTATGACTGAGGTGACCAAGTGCGGCGGCGAGAGCCTGCTTTTGTCCGGCGACATCAGCAGCGCGCTTAAGGAGGAACGGAAATGAATGTAGATGTGTTGGTAATTGGCGCAGGCCCTGCCGGTTTGGCGGCAGCCATCGC
>JAZOSY010000080.1:0-12014 GCA_045657385.1 Faecousia sp.
ACGCATAAGCGTCGGGGCGTTTGCTTATTTCTCTGCCTTTTCGTGCTGGGTGCCAAAATAGAACGACACCACCATAGACACGATGATCATCACATTGTCCGGCTGGATCCTGCCTTGCAGGGCCAACACAGAGAACACCGCCACCACAACAAAGGTCACGATGGTCTTTACCTTGATCAGGCTTCCGATCTTATCTAAAATCTTCTGCATTTTATCCTCCTCTTTCCAGATCTGTCAACCGATGATTGATGACTTTGATCTGCTCCTCTACCACCGGCATCCGCCGGGCAAAGCCGTTGTGTTCCCGTACCTCCCGGGTCAGCTCGTCCAGCTTGGTGTCGGTGACTGCCTGTGATATCTTTATTGCGTTTTCGTTTTTCTTGGCTGTTGCCAGACAGGTGATCACGACTCCTGTTAGAGAAAGTCCGCCTGTGATCAGCGCTGTCAAAACCGCCTCTGCCACATCCTTCACCCCATTCCCAACAGGCAACGCCATGTTTTTTGACCGGCGGTGATTTCACCGTCGGCTACGCAGCCGTGTTCTCTTTGGAACTTTTTCAGGGTGGCATCGAATTTTCTGCCGGCAATGCCATCAGCCTCTCCGACCCCAGTATATCCCAGCGCATTTAGTCGCTTTTGTACCGCCTTGACCACCGGGTGCTTGCGGTTTTTCCACCGGGAAACCGTGGGTGTCTTGGACAATGTTTCCGTGCCAGCGATACCGTCTGCCTTCGCACCGATAGCCACCTGCACATCGGTGATAAATTGCTTCAAGGCATACCCCAAGAAACTCTCCCGGTACACCTGCGCGTGGGAGTACCAAAAGGATTTTTCCTTTCTGGTGTCGATGTGGACAAAATCGTCATATAGACCGATTCCCAGCACACCGATGGACTCGGCAAACTGCGCTACCGCCAGCGGCTCCACGCCGTCAACCGCAATGTCCGCCGCCATTCCGTCTATATGCCTGGACTTGGAGGCCGCGTTTTCCACCTTCGCATTGTGAACTAAGCAACGATAGCCGGATTGGATATACACCGGTTTTTGGAACTTGTCGCGGATTTGCTGCAGATAGACCACCAGTTTCTCATCGATTTTTGTTCCGCTGCAGCAGCCTGCGCCTTTGCAGTCAAATTCTCTGATTTTAAAATTGGCAGATAGCTTCTCGCTACTGCCCTTTTGATAGATTTTTACTGCCATATTTCCTCCTTATTTCCACCAGCCAAATGCAAAAATCGACAAGTCCATTGCCACATCTGCGGTGCCACCATACGCACGCACAAAATCCGTTTGGAATTCCGTTTTGCTGAGACTGCTGGTTGTACCCGGAATAACAATTGCACCGCTCGCACTCTCCACTGTCATTACCACATTGGGTGGTGCAGAAAACAACTTAGCCGGCAATGAGATGCGCTTTGTTGTATAGTACAAATTACTGCTACCAGACCAGGTTCCGGATTGAATGGTTGGCGTACCCCAGCACTCGGCCCGACCGCTGACCCACTTTCGATAAAACCACATACCGCTTGTGCCCTGCTCCACAATATGGTCGGCGATGGCGGTGTCGTTGATTTTGAGTGTACCGTTGATGTTAAAGTCCGTTTCTCCCCAGTCGAAAATGGGGATTATGCGCACCTTGTAGTTGGCCGATTGGGCTGTTTCCAGTTTGTCGGTCACCCGGGCTTGGAACGTGTGGGCCAACCGATAGTTAAGGCCTGTCAGATTGATTTGAGCGGTGTAACCGTTGTCACCGATCACCGCCGGCATAGACTGCCATTCTCCATAGCTGCTGTTGGCGGTTCGGTAGCGGTACTCTACCGTAATTTCATTGTTCACCGCGCCAAAAGAGCCGGTAAAACAATTGCCCCACAAATTGATTTGCATATTACCGTCAGCATCCATAGGACTTTCGGCAAAGTTGCAGGTCAGTTTGATATAAGGGATCACGGATTTATTCTGGGTAAGTTCGGTCACATAACCACGGCTATCCGTGACTGCAAAGGAAAACGTACCGTTTTCCACACCCTCGATGGTCACAGGGGTGGTGGTGTATGTGCTTGCATTGTGGCGCATGGTGTAGCCGGTAATATAAGCGCCGTATTTGGCCTCATGCACCGCGCCGGCCTGCGCAATACTGTGATAGCGGACCAGAATATTTTCATCGCCGGTCACCGCCAGCGTCGCAGGATTCACGTCCACCACGCTTGCCACAAGGGAGGGCTTTGCAACCCCCTCTGAGGCATAGGCATAGAACTGGCAACTGGACGTTCCCAGCGCTGTATCGCCCCGATAGCAGGTGCAATAAACCGTGCCGACAGCTGCCGTTGCATCGGGTATCTGATGATAAAACGCAGCAGGGATCGTCCACGCAACCGATGCCTGCTCTGTTTTCGTGGCAATGGTTCCGCTGAGGCTGCCAAAGGCATATGTCAGCGTGTGGGTCATACCCGTTTCCGCCTTTTCGATGGTGACATTTACCGCACTGCCAATCGTGCCGGACGGGCAGCGCACCTGCGACGCTCTGGGGATCGTCGTCAGAGCCCACGTGCCGGACAGGGACATCGCCGGAGGACCATATTGGTTGCTTGCCTTTATGTTGGGTATGGATACGCTGTAGGGCATATCCAGTGTGCCGTCGGCGTTGTGCGCTACCGTAATGCGGCCGGAGGCGATGGTCTGGGTGGTGTGATTATTCCGCAAATCAAAATAGAAATTGCGAATGGGAATTGTGTGGCCACCGATGGTAATATCCCAGCTGTAGTAATAGTCGTAAAAGCGGTTGTTGTCCGTGTTGCTGATAGTAAACAGATAGGAAACCTCAGATGTATTTGCCTGCGCGTCAGTGGATTCCTCTGTCAACTTCAGGGCGATCACATAACTGTTAGACCAGGACTGCCAGGCGTAGCTGCCGGTGGATACGGTTTTTGTTTGTAATGCCATAATTATCCTCCAATCCAGAAGCAGCCCGTGCGGTCTGTTCCGTAATTTTCAAAGCGGCTTCTTCCGCCCACCATCAGATAGGTGGATGCGTGCAAGTCCACTGCATTGACACCTTCGCTGTTGGCGGTGAGCACCGCGTTGCCGTTCTTATAGACAATCATACCGTCCTCGGTGATCTGGGTCTTGATCTGCTTGCCGCTTTTTCGCACCGTCAGACCCGTTTCGTCAAAGGTGTAGCCGGCGGAGGTGATCACCCGGTCGGTGCCGTTTTCCACGATGCTCCGCACGCGTAGAGAAATGCCCTCGGCGGTCTGCTCCGCCATAGACACCCGGTTGGTCACCTGCTCCAAATCGGTTTCCTGAGCGGTCACCTTCGTTTTGATGCCCTCCACCGACAGCTCCAGCTTGGACAGCTTTTCATTCTGGCCCCGGTTTTCCACCCGGAGTCCTTCCGCGTCCGCCTGAAGCTCCAGAATACTTCCCTGCAAGTCCTCGTACTGGGAGTTGTTGGTCTGTACCACATTGTCTCGCAGTGCACTGCCCGTGGACTCCAGCGTCTGCCGCTGTCCATTCTGGGTTTTGGCCATTATGTATGCAGAAAAGGTCTTACCGTTATAGTCGGTGACCTGCACGATGTCACCGGCCTCTACCGCCAAATCCGCAGGCATAACCAGCCTGCAAGGGGTGTAGGTAACTGTTTTCAGAATTTCGTGCAAGCGCTCTGCCACCGCTGTAAGCGCTTCGGGTGTGCCGGCAGCTAGCAAATAGTTGCCTGTGAGCACATAGGCATTGTTTCCGTCGCCGTAGCTTACGCCCACGGCCTTTGGGGTCAGCTTGATCTGCACCTTGTCGATGGGTGCCACCTGATAATCCTCCCGTTGCAAAGAGTCTTTGTAGTAGAACCACTGTCCGCCGGGCGTGATCGCAACGTCCTTAGGCGTGTACCAAGCAAACTCCAGCCTTCCGTCCGGGGTCGCCCGGCAGAAGCGTCCGCAGACCTGTCCCACCCATTGGATCAGCTTGCGGCCGGTGACCTTGCCGACAGTAAATTTCTGCACCAGCCAGTTTTCATTGGGAAGCGTGTCCTCTACAAGAGTCAGATTACAGGCGCTGCACACCATTTGGGCGAAGGTTTTCAGGGTGTACGGCCACCCGTTCAGGCTCTCAAGCCATTGGGTCAAATCCCGATCCAGCCGGCTGATACGATCGTAGGCTGTAATTTGGCATCGGTTTTTGCTGGGTCTTGTGATTTTTTCCACCGTAAAAATACCGGCCAAGGTGCGTGCGCCGCTGCTGTCCACCTTGTACAGGGACACCTCCGCCCCACACGCAAGTGCCAGGCCGCCGTTGGGTGTAAAAAGCGTGGCCTCCAGCATAGCGGCGCAGGCCGAACCCAAGGTCAGCTCCGTTCCGCTGTTTACCCGTTGGGTCAGATTCACGCTTTGAATGGCATTTATCGTCCCGGGGCCGGAAAACAACTCACTTCCGTCAGGAAGCACAATCAAGTTTTTCAGCATCGCGCCACCTCCTAACATTCTGTGATTTCAAATTTATAATCCCGGAATTTTCCGGCCGCCGCGTTGCTCCATACGATGCGGTGATTGCTTCGGTAGCATTTGGTGGTGACCTGCGCGCCGGTTCTCATATCCGGACGGGTGAACAGGAATTCCGCCGCGCCTGCAAACAGCTGCTCCATATAGGCATATTCCTCCGCAGTGATTTCCCCGTAGGAAAAGGTCCACCGGCCCACGCCCTGCCGGGCCAGGAACCGATGTATCACCGCGCTCTCATCCCGACCCGAATCGGAACTTTCCAGATCCTGCACCTGCAATTTCAGGTTGCCATCCGGAACCACAATAGGCTGGCCGTCAATCAAAAATAGATCCGTTGTCCCTCTCATAAGGCACCTCCATTCACCACAGCCAATTTCCGCTGATAGCGCTGAGCGGCCTGCCCGATGAACTCATCTGTGCAGTATTCCGCCAGCGCCTTCTGCACGGCCGAAGCGACCAGTTTTTCGATTGTGGAGAGCGACATCTCCACATTGGTTGTATTTTCCATAAAGTCCTCTCCTTTTGTTTAAGAGGAGGGCTTGCGCCCTCCCCTTTTTATGTTGCTTGATAGTTTTTCACAAAGTCCGCGACCAAGGTAATCGTGTACGCAGCAACGCCGACGGTTTTTCGCAAAATGGCAAATTGCCATCTGCAGTTAACCTGCAAAGTGCCCAGCAGGTCGGCCCACCCCCCGGTAAATGTCCAGATAGATGGATGCCTTTTCAAAAAGTTCCCGTTTCAGGCTGGTCTTGCCGGCCGACACGCTGGCCGCGCTTGCAGAGAATAGACCACTGTTTCGGTTATCCCACAGGGTTTCTGCCATAGCGCAAACAGCCAGATTTTCAGCCTGCTCGCCGGAAGATGCCACGCGATAAACCTCTTTGAACTTGTCAAGGTATCGCTGCGCCTGAGCCGCCACACCGGAAAAGGCTTTTTCCGGAATGACGCTGCCCAGGTAATCATTTGTGTAGAATCCGTAATCTACCATAGGCAGCGCCTCCTGAATTAGCCGACGGTAGCGATGGCGATGTCCTTCAGAACAGCAGCCTTCAGGGTGTTCTTCAGAACAACACCGGCAACCAGTTCCACCTCGCCGGTCTTCACAGCGCCGGGGGTGTTCAGGTCGGGCAGATAGGACTGGATCACGCCGTCACCCATGGGAGAGATGCCGTGGAAGCCGTCCAAACCCAGAGAAACCGCATAGATGGCGGTCTTGCCGTTCGCGTCGGTCTCGATCACATCCTCAACGGTGGTGCCGTTGTAGTACTGACCCATATCCACCATAGGTACGCCTGCGTAAGTCTCCACAGTGCGGCCGAAGTCGTCCTGCGTGCGCTCATAGTAGCCGGCGCGACGGGCGATGGAGCGCAGCTTGACCAGCATAGCGCGGTTCATCAGCAGCATGGAGGGAGTGCCGTCCAAGGTGCTGATGAAGCTGTCCATCTCGTCCAGGAACGCGTTGTAGTTCTCGTCCAGCTCGGTGGAGGACTTCAGGCTGACTTCGCTGGTGATTTCGTTGGCAGTGCCGGTCAACAGCTTCTTCAAGCCGTCAAAGGTGCCGGTCACATAACCTTCGCCGGCAGCGTCGCCGGTGCCGTTGATGACCAGATTGTGGAAATAGTTAGCGGTAGCCTTGATCTTCTGCTCGGCCTGGAATGCCATTTCGTTGGCAGCACCGGCTGTGTTCTGGATCACGCGGTCCATCTGGAAGGAGCCGCCCATAATGATGGCATTGGCAGTCTTCTTCTCCTTCTTGGCCTCGCCGGGGGTGTACTCACCACCCACGGTACGAACGGATGCGGTGGAGGGAGACTTCAGCTGAATGTAGCCGTAAGTCAGAGTGCTGCCACCGGTGCCGGGAGAGATGACATTGTCAAATACCATGTTGTCCAGCAGCAGGGAGCTGCGACGGAACATATCTACGATCTGCTGACCGACCTTGTCGGCCATGCCGACCTTTGCTTCTGCGAGTGTAATAGCCATAATTTTTACTTCCTTTCAAATTTTTCAAGTAATGCGCCTGCCAGCGTGGCAGGACTTTTGTTTTCATTTGGCGCAGCTGCGCCGGTGCCCCTTGCGTAAGGGGGTGGGGTCTCCGATTGGAACAGGTAGCTATGCTCCTGCTTCAGGCCGCGCAGCGCCTCCTCCAGATCGGTCTGCTGATTTTCGCTGGACTTGAGGGTCTCCACATCCAAAAGCGCTGTGATTGCCTTGGCGCTGCGACCCTTTTTGGCGAGGATGGCCTTTTCCAGATTGTGGCTGAAAATAAGTTCCGACATTTCCCGTCGATGGGTCTCCACTGCTTGGTTGTACCGCTCCTCATATGCCTTTGCCGCTTCCGCAGCCTGAGCCGCGTCCTCTGCCTGGGAAAGTCGCTCCTTCAATTCCTCATAGTCGGAATAGTGACTTTTGATATTTTCAATATCCCGGCCGTTTTCCGCCATAATGGCGTCCACGATCTCCTTGGGCAGAGGTGTGCCCTCCACTTGTAATCCTTGCAAAAATTCTCGTTTCATATAAACTCCTTTCTCGTTTACGCTTTTTACGGGGTCGCATCCCAAACTCTTTGGCCTTTTTACGCCGGCCTAAGGCGTATGAAAAAAGCACCGCGCTTTTGCGCCGTGCTCACTTCCAAATATTTAGTTGCCGGGCATCAGTTTTTCCCGAACGGTCTTCTCATCTGCATCCTGCAGACCAAAGCGCCAGGCCAGCGCCACCTCCGGCTTCAACATACCCCTATCCACCATCTGCATATAGTCGGCCCAGATCTTCTCCTGATCATAAAGTGTGCCGTTGCCCCAGTCGATGGTGAGCTTGCCCGTGTCGCAGGTCTTGAAGCCATAAAGTTCTGCCAAAATTTTACAAATGCCCAGTACCTGTTCAGCAGCCTCTTGCCACATCACTTGATACTCCATCACTGTGAGTGAAAACTCCGTGGAACTGGAGGCAATCTCCGTTGCAGTTCTCAGTTCCATATCCGCATCGGACAGCATGCCACGCTTCAGGCCCAAAACCGACTCCACATTCCGCAGATACTCGTGCTTGCGGGCCAAAAACGATTCCTCCCGTAGCTTGGGGGAGAAAATTGTCAGCCCCACCCGTTCTGGGTCTTCGTCCAAACCTATAAACAGATGATCCTGTAGACCCATATCCTTGTCCAGCAGGTCCTTGGATGCGATAATGCGGCTCTCGCCCCGGCTAAATTCGCCGTTCATTTGGGCTTCGTTCAGGCCAATGTTGCGAATCAGGCTCTCTGCCGCTGCAAAGGCCGCCACACCGTCGGCAGAGCCGTCCACACAGTTGAAAATTGGCGGTTTCACCTCTGCCAAGCCTACCGAGCCGACCGGCTTTTCAAAGCAGTAAAACTCCGCCAGGCGGCTGTAGGCCGGCACATTTTCCAGCGGCACTTCCGCGCCCAGCTGCTGAGAATCGTTGCTGCGGAAGAGCTTATATTGGATAGTCAGGTAGCCCTCCCCATCCACGGTTCTACGTTCCAGTAGGGTAAAATAGTGGTTGCCGAACACGCTCTTTTCCACAAGACCGATGTCCGTAGGTTCGCCACTGCCGTTTCTGCCAAAAATCAACACCTGATTTCTGGGCACCAACGCAAAGTCAAACCCGTTTTTTACGGGGCAGGGCTTGATGTAACAGGCGCCACCTACCAGCGCCAACTGCACCGCCAGACGCTTCTTTTCGTCCAGCGCCTTCAGAATTTTCGTTCCAAAGGTCGTACTTGCGGTGGCCTGATACTCTCCGAACACAGACTTGACCAGCTTATTTACCACCGTATAAGGGATCCGCTGGCAGGCATCGGTTTTGTCGTCTGCTCCATCATCATAGTACAGCGCAAACCACCGGTCGATGGCCTTTCGCATCAAGGCGCTGGTCTTGTCATATGCGCCAAAGGCCTGCTCATAATTGTAAATACTCATTGTTTTCCTCCGTGGTTTACGACGCTGATCCGATTGTTGACCCGTAAACCTGCTTGTACTCCCTGAATGTAGGCCTCCTGCTCCCGAATCTTCTGATGCAGCTGGGCATTTTCCCTTTCCAGCTGTCTTTTATCCCGCAGGAGCGTTTCCTTGGCCCACATAGGCAGGAAGTTATTTTGTAACCATCTTTTCATTTGCATCTCCTTCGATTTGTCTTCGTAGTTCTCTGTTTCTGGCCAAGACGGTGGCGCAGAAATAGCGAATGTCGTCCATTGCGTGGTCATTTTCCTTGCAGACCCGGTCGGCAGAGCCGTCCTCCTCCCAGCGATACAGAGAAAACTCCCGTATGGTGTCCTTGCACGCCGGTAAAAATTGCAGAACACCCTTTTGCAGCATCCCGGCTACCAGCCGAATGCCGTACAGTACGTCGTTTTTCGCTTTGCGGACGGAAAACACTCCGTGGGCGCGAATGGTGGCGATAAAGGATGCCGCCGAGGGGTCTACCACCACCAGCTCCACCGGAAGACCACCTGATAGCGCCACCAGCGCATCGTGGTACTCCTCGTCCGTGTACATTCTCCCCGAATCCCGGCCGCTGTGATAAAACTCCCGGATCCGCACCGCCACCCCGTCAGCCACACACCACAATCCGGCAGAAAAAGGGTTCTGCGTGCCGTAGTCCACGGAAATGTAGTACCGTCCGGTGGTAGGAAGCCTTTCCGTGATGTGCCTGTCCGGCTGAAAGTCATACACAAGACCCTCGGCCATACACCACTGCCCCAGAATGTACCGCCGGTAGAAAAGGCCCGTGTACATAGCCTCATACCGCTGCCGGATAGCGGTGGCGAGGCCCGGGTTGTCCTGCATTGTAAAATGCAGATGCAGCATGCGCTTTTCCTTTGCCTTCAATATCCATTCCTTGTACAGCCAATGCTCCGGCCCTTCGGGGTTACAGTTAAACCACAATTTTGACCCCTCCACCGAGCATCTGGCGCAGGCCTGCTCTACAAAGGACTTGGGCATCAGCGCCGCCTCGTCCAGCAAAACCCCTGCCAGCGTCACACCCTGCACCAGCTTGTAGGCGCTCTCGTCCTGACCGCCGAACAAATAATATGTGTTGCTCCGGCCTCCCGGTCCTGTCACCACCAACTTGTTCTCGCTGCGCACATCCCGAATGGCGAACAATTCTCCCAGCCAGGTGTGCAGATTGTCCACGATATTCCGCCGCAGAGCGCCGATGGTCCTGCCACAAAGACCAAAGCACCGTCCCTGAAAACCGGTCATACTCCACAGGAAAAAGCCCGTAGCCATACTTAATGTTTTTCCCGAACGGATCGCACCGTCACAAAGGATGCCGTCTAAGGCTCGCAGCTTCGGCCGATTCCACCAAGTCATCGCCAGCATCTGCCGCTTACTGAAGTTCTGATACATCATGGGTATCCACCTCCTGCTGCGTTGCCTTGATAATTGCCTCCAGTAGATTATTTTCTTCCGTTTGTTCCTGTGTGTCTTTCCCGTCGAACAGACCGTAATGCTTCCCCAACAGTTCCAGCGCCTTCATCTTATCGTAAAACTTCACCTTGATACCGGTGCTGGATTTCTCGACGGATGCAACCGCCGCCCGCGCCAGCGGCTTTAAGTGCTCTTTGAGATTTACCTCGCCGTTTTCAACGGTTAAGTAGTCCGGCACTCTGGCAAAGGCAATGGCGGCCAGTTCCTTCATAATTTTTTCTGCAGAAATTTTAGTTGACATAGTTGCCCCAGCATCTCCTCCTCCCAACGAAAAACGGAGCGTCAGAATGGCTTCTAACGCTCCGTTTGTTTTTCAGTTGTCTACTTTCGGCATTATCATTATATCACAGGTTTTTCAAAAAATCTTCCCAACATTTTACCAACCTTATGAAATGCCTTTACAAACTTTTTGTGGCAATAATATCCACTCCTGTACCCAAAACATCCCCCAAAACCACACTTCCGGCCTCAATTGGGGCGTTTAATTGTACCTTTGATAATGCCTCCATGCAAGCAAAGACCAATTCCTTGGGAATGGGATTTCGGGTCTTAACAGACAGGGGCATTTTGCTTCCTGCAACGGGAATGACCGCCGTGATCATACGCATAGGCGCAACACACTCCTGCCGGGCGTAGGTCTCACCGCGCTTGCAGGCATTGCCGGCCACCTCTGTAACCGCGCCGTTTTCCACCTTGACCTTCAGCCGGCAGCCAACGGGACAGTTGATACATACAATTTCCATATTACTGTCCTCCTTCCACGCTGACAGTCAGATCGCCGGAAAGACCGGCCACCACATCTTCAGAAAGTTTTACGACCACCATCTCACCGGGTGTGAAAATAGGCGCTTTCTTCTTGGCGATGACCGTATCGCCACACTTTACCAGACACACGCTGTTGCGGTAAACGCTTGCCGGCCGGAACATCAGTTCCACAGCCTTGCCTTCGCCCACGCTGATGCGCTGCGGCACAACGCCCCGAACACCCTGTCCGTCCAGCACCGCCACCGTTTCGCCAACTGCAAATTCACCCTTTGCAAACTGCGCCGCGCTGCGGCCTGCCTTAAAGGACTCGTTGGACACGTGGTCTACCAGATCGTGAACGTGCAGCACATTACCGCAGGCAAAAATGCCCGGCACATTGGTCTGCAAGGTGTCATCCACCTCTGCACCGCTGGTGACCGCAGAAAGGCTCACGCCTGCGCCCACAGACAGTTCGTTTTCGGGGATCAGACCCACAGACAGCAAAAGCGTGTCGCAATCAAATTTTATTTCCGTACCGGGGATGGGCTTGCGGTTTGCGTCCACCTGCGCCACCGTCACGCCGGTGAGCTTCTCTTTGCCGTGAATGTCCACCACCGTGTGGGACAAGTAAAGAGGAATGTCATAGTCCTCCAGACATTGCACAATGTTGCGGTTAAGACCCGAGGAATAAGGCATCAGCTCCACGCAGGCCAGCACCTTTGCGCCCTGTAGGGTCATACGGCGCGCCATGATCAGACCGATGTCGCCACTGCCCAGGATCACACAGCGCTTGCCGGGCATATAGCCCATCAGGTTCACCAGCTTCTGTGCCGTACCGGCAGAATAGATACCGGCGCAGCGGGTGCCGGGTGTGCCCAGCGCGCCACGGGGACGCTCACGGCAGCCCATAGCCAGCACGATCGCCTTTGCCTTGATCTCCTGATAGCCAAACTCACGGCTGATACAGGTGACCACCTTATCCTTAGACACGGACAAAACCGTGGTGTCACATTGAATATAAATCTCCAATTCAGCCGCTCTGTCGATGTCCTTTTGGGCATACTCAGGGCCGGTCAGCTCCTCGCCGAACCGATGCAGACCAAAGCCGTTGTGGATGCACTGCTTCAAAATGCCGCCGGGTGTGGATTCCCGTTCCAGCACCATCAAATTGTCGATGCCGCACTCCTTGGCTGCGATGGCTGCCGCCAAACCGGCAGGGCCTGCGCCAATTACCAACACATCTACATTCATTTCCGTTCCTCCTTAAGCGCGCTGCTGATGTCGCCGGACAAAAGCAGGCTCTCGCCGCCGCACTTGGTCACCTCAGTCATAG
>JAZOSY010000081.1:0-3427 GCA_045657385.1 Faecousia sp.
TCCACTACGCTGTATTCCTTCCTGAAAGAAGTGAATGATCCCTCGGTGAATATCGTAACAGTAGAAGATCCTGTTGAGTTTAGCATGGCGGGTATCAACCAGACCCAGGTCAATACCAAAGCCAACATGACCTTTGCTACCGCCCTTCGTTCCATTTTGCGGCAGGACCCCGATATTATTATGATCGGCGAGATCCGTGATGAAGAAACCGCAGAAATTGCTGTCCGTTCTGCCATTACCGGTCATATCGTGTTCAGCACACTGCATACCAATGATGCGCCCGGCGCGATTCTGCGTCTTCAGGATATGGGTGTAGACAACTATCTGGTAGCAGATGCCCTTGTGGGTGTTATTGCACAGAGACTTGTGAAACGTTTGTGCCCTGCCTGCAAGAAAAAGGGCCGTACGAACGCCAAAGAAATGGAGATACTGGGCATTACAGAACCTGTTAGTATTGCCAGACCTCAGGGATGCCAATTCTGCAACAACACCGGCTATAAGGGCAGAATTGCGGTACACGAGGTTATGTATATGAACGAAGCCATGAAGAGTGTCGCCATGCGGGAAAAGAATCTGGATGTTCTGCGCAGAATGTCCGTGGAGAACGGTATGACACCGTTGTGGAATTCCTGCCGCAATTTTGTGCTCAAGGGTATTACCAGTATTCAGGAGCTTATGACATTGAACGTTGAGTAACTATGTCTGCATGAGAGGAGACATTTTATGGCAAAGCAGCAGTATCTTTGCAAAGATCTTCGGGAATAAGCGATAATGTTCAGCGTATACCAATAGCAAGGGCAATGTGGTATGCCACCACGACGCCATACACACAAAACGCCAGATAATTGGCGATACTTGCTTTGGGCTGGCGTTTTACCAGATATCCAAGCAGAATAAATAGACCGCCAATTATAAATATCTTGATAAACCCGGCCAGACCGGTTGCAAACATCCACCGGCCGATAGGATTAAATTCCGCGTCAATGCCATATCTGGTGACCCAGTATTTTGTAAAAAAATAATCGGTAACATTGAGTAGATACGCAAGCACCAATGTCATAGTCAAGCCCTCTGTGCAGTAAAATTGTTGCGTGCAACCTATTTATAGGGTTTCCGAAATCTATGTGGAATACTCACCAGAGAGTTGATTATTCTGTATCAAGAACGGAGAAATTCTATAAAACAGAATAAGGATGCAGTGATTTGGAGTAGTTTCAAAGACCTACTCCCACAAACTAAGAAGGAAAGAAAATGGAAACTTTGAAGAGAAAAGCGCCAACCAAAAGGAAAACAGCCATTAAGGTCCGGCAGCCGTAACGGGAGATCAGTGCGCCGGAAAACATAGTGGAAAGCATAGCCGCGAATACCCATCATCAGAAAAAGGGTCGCGGCAATGATCCAATGATAATGTTTTTTGATATACTTTATCACGGGCAATCGCCTCCGTAGAATAACTTCTTGATTACCATATCTCAAAGCGGTCTTTTGTTAAGAGGCGTTTTTTGATTTTCCATAATTTGTGTCGATTTGCAGAAAAAGTACAGGGATAATCACAGCAAAATGGGCAAAGATAGCCTCAGGAAAGAAAAGTGCTTTCTTCGGAAAGTGCTTACGCTTTCCAAGAAAGCTGCTCCATAAAAGGAGCGAAAACAAAAGGAGAGAAAAGTTATGAAGAACAACAACCAGATCAATGTTCCTCAGGCTCGTGAAGCCATGGACAAGTTCAAGATGCAGGCTGCTCAGGAAGTTGGCGTTAACCTGACCAACGGTTACAACGGCCACCTGACCTCCCGTGAAGCTGGCTCTGTCGGCGGCCAGATGGTCAAGAAAATGATCGAGGCTTACGAGCAGGGTATGCAGTAATTCCCAAAGGCCAACTGCCCCAAAAGGGCGGTTGGCCTTCCATATTTGCAAAATGGGAAACTTTATGATATACTGAAGATAGTCTACCGCAAGGGGTGATTACTATGCGGATTCAGGAATCCGGCGAAATGTATTTGGAAGCCATTCACATACTGCTGCAAAAAAACGGCCATGTCCGCGCTGTGGATGTGGCGGAATACAGAGGCTACTCCAAGCCCAGCGTCAGCCGGGCCATGGGTGTGCTGAAAAAGGCGAATTTGATTGAGGTCGCCCCCGACGGTGCCATTACGCTGACCGAGGAGGGCGTTGCCGTGGCGGAGAAGATCTATGAGCGTCACACAATTCTTACCCAAATGCTGGTGGGTTTGGGCGTCAGCGAGGATGTGGCAGTTGAGGATGCCTGCCGGCTGGAGCATGCCATCAGCGATGCCTCCTTCGAGGCCATCAAAAATCACATATTAACGAAAAAAGAGTCCGTCATTTGACGGACTCTTTTTATTATTTTCTTGTCCAGGCGCTTTTGGAAAGAAGCACCAGCATAGGGAATATCTCCAGACGGCCGGCCAGCATGCACAGGGACATCACCAGTTTGGACAACCCACTGTATGCGGCAAAGGTGCAGGTGGGACCGACGGCCGCAAAGCCCGGGCCGATGTTATTGAATGTGGCAAGAATGGCTGAAAGATTGGTCTCTAAGGAGAAGCCGTCCAGGGATACCACCAGCGTGCCCAGCACAACGATGATGATATAGGCAGCCAGATAAGCATTCACATTGGACAAAACCTTTTCGTCCACAACTTGGCCGTTATTACGGATGAGCAGAACCTTTTTGGGGTTCAGGGTCTGGCGGATATTGCGCCGCAGGATCTTAAACAGCAGCAGCACCCGAATACATTTCAGACCGCCGCCGGTAGAGCCGGCGCAGGCGCCTACCACCATCAAAAGCAGTAAAATGCACTTGGAAAATGCCGGCCACAGGTCATAGTTCGCGGTGGTGTAGCCGGTGGTGGTCATAATGGAGGACACCTGGAAGGATGCGTGGCGAATGGTTTCGCCTAAGGTCTCATACAGCGGACGAATGGACAGCACCAAGCCGATCACGCAGGCGATGGCCAGACCCACATACAGCCGCAGCTCTTCGTCCTTGGCAACGCTGCGGAGCTTGCCCAGCAGGAGTAGGTAGAAGCAGCTGAAGTTGATGCCGAACAGGAACATAAACACGGTGGTCACCCATTGGATATAGGGACTGACGCTGGTCAACGAGTCGTTAAAAATGCCGAAGCCGCCGGTGCCGGCTGTGCCGAAGGCAGTACATAGAGCGTGTAGCCAGTTCATACCGCCGCAGAGCAGGAAGACCACATTCAAAGCAGTCAAAACCACATAGATGATATAAAGGATCATCGCAGTCTGACGCATTTTCGGTACCAGCTTGCCCACATCCGGGCCGGGGCTTTCTGCCCGTAGCAGGTGCATAGTAAAACCGGAGCCTTTGCTTCCGGGGACGATGGCCAGCAAAAACACCAGCACGCCCATACCGCCGACCCAATGGCTGAAGCTGCGCCAA